>NZ_MJWZ01000064.1:0-107962 GCF_001762535.1 Campylobacter sp. BCW_6889
ATCCTTGCTACTAAAAAAGGTTTAGAACAAGACAATCAAGCCGTTAAAGAATCAGTTCAAACCGTATCAGTTGTAGAAGGTGGTAATCTAACAGCAAGAATTACTGCTAATCCAAGAAACCCGCAACTTATTGAACTTAAAAATGTTCTAAATAAACTTCTTGATGTTTTACAAGCTAGAGTAGGTTCTGATATGAATGTTATTCATAAAATATTTGAAGAATACAAAAGCTTAGATTTTAGAAATAAAATCTCTAATGCTTCAGGAAGTGTTGAATTAACTACTAATGCTTTAGGCGATGAAATAGTTAAAATGCTAAAACAAAGTTCAGACTTTGCTAATGCTTTAGCTAATGAAAGTGGAAAATTACAAACTGCTGTTCAAAGCTTAACCACTTCTTCAAATTCTCAAGCTCAATCTTTAGAAGAAACTGCAGCAGCTTTAGAAGAGATCACTTCTTCTATGCAAAATGTTTCAGTTAAGACTAGTGATGTTATCACTCAATCTGAAGAGATTAAAAATGTTACAGGTATTATAGGAGATATTGCAGATCAAATCAATCTTTTAGCTTTAAATGCAGCTATTGAAGCTGCACGTGCTGGAGAACATGGTAGAGGCTTTGCTGTTGTAGCTGATGAAGTTAGAAAACTAGCTGAAAGAACACAAAAATCTTTATCTGAAATAGAAGCTAATACTAATTTACTTGTTCAATCTATCAATGATATGGCAGAAAGTATTAAAGAACAAACTGCAGGTATTACTCAAATCAATGATAGCGTAGCACAAATTGATCAAACTACTAAAGATAATGTTGAAATTGCTAATGAATCAGCTATTATTTCTAGTACAGTAAGTGATATAGCTAATAATATCTTAGAAGATGTTAAGAAGAAGAGGTTTTAATCTTAGATGACTAGCTAAAAAGCTAGTTATCTATAAAATAAATTTACTTATTGATTTAAAATTTGATTTTTACTCTTACATAAATTCTGCCAATTTGAAACACTTTTGATTTCAAGACATTGTTTTAAACTTTCTTTTTCAGCTTGTATATTTTGCATTCTTTCATAAGTTAAAGCTTGGATATATAAAGCTCTTGCTCTATCTTCATCTGAAAGTTTTAATTTAAGCAAATCTGCTAAAACAGCTAAACTTTCTTCATTTTTATTGATTTTAGCCAAAGCATCAAGATACATAAATTCTAAATTAGGACTAAAAAGATTTATACCTTTAAAATTTTGATAGTCAATGGCCTTAGGTGCGTAAGTTAAAATAGTTGTTTGCATATTATGATCATTAGCATAAGAAAGTAAAGCATCATAAGCTTCTACCATACTAAAATTCATTGGAAAACTTTCTAAAATTTGCAAAATTTTAATGGCTTGATTGTAGTCATTTAAACGCAACAAAGACAAAAATTGCAAATAATAAGCCTTAAAATTCTCATCATCGCTTTTTAAAATTCTAGAATTAGCTATATCTTTAGAAATTTTAATCACCTGAGGATATTGTTTATTATCAAAAAGAATAGATGCTTTTTGAAGACCATAAAATATAGAATCTTCGCTATAATTTTTATCTATATAATCAAGTGCTTGTTCAACATTAGAAGTTCTGATAAGACAAGCTAACATTTGTTTTTTATTCTCAATTTTCTGACCTATATCATAAGCGCTAAAACGCATAAAAATATTTGCAGCATTGATACAATTATCAGCTTTTATCGCATTTTTTAAATCATTAACAGCTGCTTTCTCTAAAAATTGAATAGCATTTGGAATTTTTTTACTTTCTATAAGATCTTTATAAGCTAAAATCGCACTAAAATTTCCCTCTTTATAATAAAGTGCAACATCTTCATCTAAAGCTTTATTTGCAATATTCTCATCTTTATTTGCATATTGCTTCATTAAATCTGTATAACGCTGATGCAAAAAGCTTGCATTATTATCACCTAAAGCAAAGAATACCTCATCACTTGCTTTTTTGATTTCATCTAAATACCTACCATCTAAATAATCATCCATATACAAATCAAGGTATTTTTTAGCATCACTAGATCTATTAGTATGTGATAAAACTAAGGCTAAATCTTTTAAAGTTTCTTCATAACTTGGATCAAGTTTGGACATTTTAGCAAAGGCGTCTTCATAAATACTTGCACTTATATCAAATTGTCCTTTTTGATTAAATAATTTAGCAAGTTCTAAAGATCTTGGAATATCTTTTCCAAAATATTCAGGATTGGCTTTTAAAATAGTGTTAATATACTCTATAGCTTTATTTACTTGCCCATTTGAAAGCAAATTCTTTGCCAAACTCATAGCTGCTCTTGCAGCTAAATCTAAATTTTTTGTATTAAAATAAGTATTTTCATAAATATTTACAGCTTTTTCTTTTTCATTTAAATTATAAATATAGTCTGCATAATCAAGTTTTGATAACTGAGTAAAATAATTATTAGGTTGTTCATTATCCAAAATCGACATTGTATATTCTACATCAGCACGCTGGGCTAAAGCGATATAAGTTCTTAACATTATATGTAAAACTTCTGAAAAATTTTTATCACTTGTAAAAGTACGCGTCCAATTTTTAGCATCATCAATCATCTTTTCTAAAATTTGTTGATCACGCATACTTGGATCTTGGGTGTAAAGTTTATTTTGAGCTCTTAATTTATATAGTATAAATTCACTAGTAAAAATACTACCGCGATATCTATTGATAGCATTTTGTGCATCAATCACTACTTGATTATAATTAGCCTCATCGTATTCTTTTTTGATACGTAAATAAGTATTGATATCTGCACTTTGAGGGATGACAACAGGATCAGAATTTAAATCCAAAGCTCCAACATAAGGCAAGCTCTCGTGTGGAAAATTGATATTAAAATCAAGTCCATCATAGTCTTTAATAGGTACTAACTCTGGTGCAAAAATAAAAGTAAAAGCTTTACTTTTATGCGAGCTTGATGAACTAAGTTCTTTATCTATATAAATATTTTGAGAAGTGTCAAACATTCTTGCTTGCATTTTTGGCAAAATGATCATTTTAATTTTTTGAGCTTCTTGTATAAATTTTAAATCAAAAGCAGAAAAACTCTGATCTTTTAATTTATTATCAACCATACCTGCAATATCACATTCAAAATGAACTTTTACTTCGGTAATAAATTTTTGACATGTAAATTCTAAATCATTACTTACATGTAAAACTGCAAAAGCTTGATTATTTTCGCGACCCGTGTTTAAAACAAGCTCAAAAGCAAAAGCATTTAAAAAACTTAATAAAATTAAAAATAATATTCTCATAAAATAATTATAGCAAAACTCTTATAACATTAACAATATAGCAAAAGTGCTTACACAAACACAAAAAGCTAAAATAAAATTTTGTATAAAACTAAACTTAATATTATGAACCCTATCATTTTTCATAAATAAAGCATGAATTAAAATCTTTAAATACGCATAAAGCATAATAACAGAAGATAAAGCCACAAAAAGTGCCAAATACCAATATCCATTTAAAATTACTGTATTTAAAATCATAAATTTACCCCAAAATACTCCAAAAGGCGGGACACCTGCTAAAGAAAGCACACTAATGCTTAAACAAAAAGCAATTAAAGGTTTTTTAACCAAAAGCCCATTTAAACTCTCATAAGAATTATTCTCATAATTGCTTAAAATCATAAATACAGCATAATTTGCAAAAGCAAATAAAGTCCAATATCCAAAAATAGCAAGCAAAATTCCATCAAAATTTTGTTCTTTTAATAAAGGAATGCAAGCTACCAAAACCAAAGAAGAATGCACTACAGAACTATAAGCAAACATTTTTTTGATATTGTTTTGACTTAGAGCCGCAAAAGCACCTATAAGCATAGAAAAAATCGCTAGAACTATTATGATATATTCAAAACCTGTATTATTTAAAAAATCAAACAAACGAATAACCACAACCAACATGGCAACTTTTGGCACAACTGAAATAAAAGCAACCAAATTTGTATGTGCTGCATAATACACATCTTTGAGCCAAAAATGAAAAGGTGCCAAAGAAAGCTTGATTGCACAAAGAACAAAAATCATCACTCCAGCACCCAAAAGCATGGGATCTTTTTGAAACTCATTTTTTAACGCTAAATTAGCAGATAAATCTAAAGTTCCTGTTTTTAAATAAATAAAAGCTACAGCCATAACAAAAAACCCAGCTCCTACAGCCGCTACACTAAAGTATTTTATCGCACTTGAAATAGCATTATCACTTCCACGCATTGCTATTAAAGTATAAAGTGCTAAAGAAGAACTTTCAAGTCCTATAAAAATAAGTACTAAATTTGAGCTTGAAACCATCAAAAGCAAAGATGCAATCACAAATAAAAATAAAGCATAAAATTCACCCTGATTTTCTTCTTTTTGCATTAAAAGATATAAAAATGAAAAACACAAAATCACCAAAGAAGCATAAAATGAAACAATATCATTATTTAAAGTAGCCAAAAAAGCTTTTGCTTCTAAACCTTGAGCATTTGCATTATTTAAAATCAAAAAAGCACTTACAATTAAAGATAAAGAACTTATGCCAATATAAAACGATCGATGAAATTTCCAAAAACCAGAGCAAAGCAAAAGAACTATTGCAGTTGTAATTAAAAATAAAAATGGATAAGATAAGCTTATATTTAAAAGTTCTAAATTTAAAAAATTATTTAACATTTGCCTCTCCTATTTTAGATAAAAAATCTAAAGTATTTTGCTCCACAGCTCTAATATTCATTGTTTTTATAAGATTATCCACATCTTTTTGTATCGGCTTTAAAAGTATATTTGGCATAAGCCCTAGTCCAAAAATCATTACTACAATACACACAAGCGCTACTATTTCTCTAAAGCGTAAAGAAAAACTCTCTATAAAGCTTTGTTTTTGCATGAAAAATATTTTTCTAAATACTGCAAACATATAAATCGCTCCTAAAATAATCACCAAACCTGCCAATAAAGCGTAAAATAAATTAATCTTTGCTATACCTAAAAGAATTAAAAACTCTCCCACAAAAGAAACAGTTAAAGGCAAAGAAACGCTTGCGAGTAAAATTAACATAAAGAAAATTGAAAATAAAGGTGCTTTTTTGGCCAAAGAATGGTAAAAAGAAATATCATAAGTATGATATCTTTGGTATAAAAGTTCAACCATTAAAAATAAAGTTCCTGTTACAATACCGTGTGCAAACATATAAAAAACTGCACCACTAATACCCAAAGCATTTAAAGAAAAAATTCCCAAAATCATCACACCAAGATGTGAAATAGAACTATAAGCGATCAATTCTTTAATATTTTCTGCTCTATAAGCAATTAAAGCATTATAAACGATACTCACTATGCATAAAGCTACAATTAAAGGCATAAAATACACACTCGCATCTGGAAAAAGTGGTAAACAAAAAAGTAAAAATCCAAAAGGAGCCATTTTAAAAACTACAAGCATTACAGAAACAAGCACAGGCGAATTTGCATAAACCTTAGGTGCCCAAGTATGAAGTGGAAATAAAGGAGCTTTGATAGCAAAAGCGATAAAAAATGCTCCAAAAAGTAAAAGTTGCTCTGTGAAATTTACTGCCGAGGCATTATTTTTCCAAATTTCTAAGTCAAAAGTGAAGATGTTTAAAAGTTGATAATTTAAATAAGCTTGATAAATCAATGCCACAAGCATTAAAATTGAACCCACAAAAGCATAGATAAAAAATTTCACCCCTGCTCTAAAATCTTTACTATAAACTCCCATAATATAAAGCAAAGGCAAAAGAGAAAATTCCCAAAAAACATAAAATAACAAACCATCTTTTGCGCTAAAAAGTCCCATAATGGAAAATTCTAAAAAGAATATACAAGATACAAGTGCTTTTTGTTCCAGCTTTAAAAATAAAAAGCTTAAAAATATCATCAAAGAACTTAAAAGCATCAACACAAGTGCAATACTGTCTACTCCTACATGAAAGCTAAAAAATTTCAAAATTTTAAAAGAGAGATTATAATCAAAGCTTGCCCCTTGTAAAAAATCCGCAAAAATATCCAAATTTAAAGCCAAAATTATAAAACTTACAACAACGCTAAAAACCTTAACGCCTCCGCGATTTAAAAGCAAAACCACAAAAGCAGAAATTAAAGGAAAAAATATCAAATAATTTAGCATTTTACACCATCCATACCAAAATCAACAAAATCACAAAAGCTGCCACCAAAAATCTAAGCATTAAGTTTAAGCTGTTTGGCATAATCATTTTTTGTGAAATAATTTGAGAATACAAAGCAATTTTTTCAACTATTCTATCAAAAATATAAAGATCACAATGCTTTAAAATCGCACATAAACTTTCATATTTTGAAACAATAAATTGATGATAGAATTTAGGAATAAAATAATCATTACTTAAAAGTTTGTGAATTTTATTTTCTTCAATACTTTCTTTAAACCAAGAATTTTTATAAGCAAAAATAGCCAAAATTACACCCAAAATAGCTGCTACACTCGCACAAATCATTACAATTTGATTTTGTGCATCAATAAAAACTAATTTTGTGCTTAAATATTCAAAAAAACTATATTCAAAAAATCCTGCAATAATAGCTAAAACCATCAAAGGACTCATAGCTAAAAGTGCGATTTTACTTGCTTCATGTGGATGTTCATCATGTCTTGCAGGGGTAAAAAATACCAACATTAAAAGTCTAAAGCTATAAAATGCTGTTAAAAAAGCTGCGATTAAAAGCACCAAAAAAATACCATGGTGAAAAGAAATGAAAGAATATCCTAAAATCAAATCTTTAGAGAAAAATCCTGCAAAAGGATAAATTCCTGCTAAAGCTAAAGATCCTATACACATCAAAATAGCTGTAAATTTTAAAGGTTTAAAAAGTCCACCCATTTTTTTAATGTCTAATTTATCATTCATAGCATGCATTACATTTCCAGCACCTAAAAAAAGTAAAGATTTAAAAAAAGCATGTGTAGCTAAGTGAAATAAAGCTATACCATAAGCCCCAAGTCCTGCAGCTACAAACATATATCCAAGTTGCGATAAGGTAGAATAAGCAATAATGCGTTTTAAATCCCTAGCCACCAAAGCCATAGAGGCTGCAAAAATCGCTACAAAAGCTCCAAGTAAGGCAATAATATAAGAAACCTCAGGAACTAAATCATAAAGCGTGCTCGCACGAATTACCAAATAAACCCCCGCTGTTACCATGGTTGCTGCATGGATTAATGCAGAAACAGGAGTTGGCCCTGCCATAGCATCAGCAAGCCAAGTGTGAAAAGGAAATTGTGCAGATTTTCCCATAGCCCCTATAAATAAACAAGTTGCGATTAGGATCAAAGCGTTGCGATCTAGGCTTTGTGCCATGGAAAAAACTTCATCATATTTTAAAGTTCCTGCTTGTAAATAAAGCCAAAAAATTCCTAAAAGCATACCCAAATCCGCAATACGATTCATAATAAAGGCTTCATTAGCCGCAAAAGAATAAGTATCATTTTTATACCAAAAACCTATAAGCAACCAAGAGCAAAGCCCAACGCCTTCCCAACCTACAAAAAGTCCTAAGAAATTATCGCTCATAACTAAAAAAAGCATAGAAAAGACAAAAAGTCCTAAATAAGCAAAAAATTTATTAAAACCTTCATCATGAGCCATATAAAAAATACTATAAAAATGCACACAAGTAGCTACAATACCTACAACACTCATCATAGTAAGCGAAATGGCATCTATATCAAAGCCAAAATTTACTCCAGCAAACCATTCAAACAAACTCACATTAAAAGCTTCATTGCAAAAAAGCAAATACAAAGAACAAAAAGCACTCAAAGCTATTAGAAGTGAGCAAATTATCCCTACAAATTGTTTTTTCTCACTCAAAGCAAAACAACTTGCAAACAAAAAAGCTATAAAAGGACTAAAAAGAGAAATCAAAGCCAAATTTTGCATACTAAGCCTCCACTTCTTTTAAGCTTTTTAATTCCAAAGTGCCTTTTCTTCTATACCAAAGCACACACAAAGCTACACCAACAGCTACTTCACAAGCCGCTACACCCATGATAAAAAGTGCAAAAACCTGTCCATTTAAATCATTGTGCATTTTAGAAGCTGCTACCAAAGCTAAATTAGCACTATTTAATAAAATTTCACTCGAAATAAAAAGCATAATGAGATTTTGTCTTTTTAAAATCCCTACAAGCCCTATGACAAACATTAAAATAGCTATAAAAAAATACTTTTCTATCATTGTTTTTCCTTTGCCAGCTCTTTATGAGTAAGTACTATAGCACAAACTAAAGCAATCAAAAGTAAAATGGCTATGAATTCAAAAGCCAAAAGATATTTTGAAAAAATCGCTAAAGCCAGTTGTTTATTAAAATCAAACAAAGCAGGATCATTTAAAGGCAAATCCGTGCTGATATTTTGGTATTTAAAACCTATAAGCATGGCCAAAAGTAAAATCGCACTTAAAACTACCAAAGTAAAAAAACTTTTTTTAGCTTTAAGTTGTTCTTTAAATTCTTTAGAAGTATCAAAAAACATCATCGCGAAACTATAAAGTCCAAGCACAGCTCCACTATAAACAATAATTTGTATCACGCCTAAAAACTCTGCATCAAGTAAAAAATAAAATCCCGATAAAAACACCATTCCACCCGCTAAAGCCGAAAGAGAATAAAGCATATTTTTACTTAAAACCGCAATGCCAAAAAAGCCTAAAACCACTACACTAAAAAATACAAAGGCTAAATTTTCTATCATTTATTTTCTCCTTGCTCTTGTGTATTTTGATTTTCTAAGGCTCTTTCAATCATCACATCGTAATAACTTGGTGTTTTTACCACCAATAAATCAGCATCTTTTCTAAGGCTTCCTGCTCCTTCAAATTCAACTTGATTTTTAAGCTTATCAATAGGAGTTAAAAAATCTTGCTTATAGCCAAAATAAGACCTTTGCTCGGCTGCATTTTCATACTCTGTCCCATGTACTATAGCAAGTTCTGGGCAAACCTCAGCGCAAAAACCACAATAAATACAACGCCCTAAATTAATACTATAATTTCCTACTTTTTTACGCCCATTTTCATCTAAAGAAGTTTCCATTCTAATACAATTGCTAATGCAAATTTTTTCGCAAAGCCCACAACCTATACATCTTTCATTTTCGCTTTCTATAAAACGCATCAAACGATGAACAGCACGGTAACGATTGTCAAGCTTTACCTTTTCAAAAGGATATTTAATCGTAGCGCTATTATTTCTCTTAAGTAATTCTCTCATCATCACAAAAAGCCCTACAAAAAGCTCTAGTTTAACGCTTCTACGCAAAGCTTGTGAAATTTTCTCCCAAGTGCTAACAGGAGTTTTTCTTTTCTCATCCACTAAATAATAATTTTTCATATCAAACTCCTATAAAAGAACTGCCAAAGCAGTGATTAAAAGGTTTAAAACCGCTAAAGGGATTAAGATCAAATAGCACATTTTCATCACTTGATCTGGACGCAATTGCGGAAAAGCAGCTCTTGCCCAAAAATACCAAAAGAAAATAAAACTTGATTTTACTATCATCATAATCCAACCAGGAATAATCCAAAAGCTATTAAAACCCCCTAAAAACAAAAGAGTTACCAAAATAGCTCCAGCTATCATAGAAGCATATTCACCTATAAAAAACATACCCCATCTTAAACCCGAATACTCCGTTCCATAACCCGCTACAATTTCAGCATCATTTTCCGTCAAACAAAGCGGAGTTCTATTGGTCTCTATAAATAAAGCAATTATAAAAAGCACAAAAGCCAAGGGCTGTTTAAAAATAAGCCAAGAAAAAAATCCATCACTTTGATAATTGTTAATATCCACCAAAGAAAAAGAACCTACAAGCATTACAATAGCAATCAAAGCCAAAGCTCCTACGCTTTCATAGGAAATAATCGCTACAAGCCCTCTTGCAGCCCCTAAAATCGACCATTTATTATTACTTGCAAGTCCACCCAAAAACACCGCATAAAAGCAAAGTCCTGAAGTGCCGATGACAAAAAGCAAAGCTACATTGATATCTGCCACTATAGGCTGAATCACCCTTCCAAATAAAGTAAATTCAGGTAGCATAGGAATAGCCGCTAAAGAAACAAAAGCACAAATAGCAGAAATCAAAGGTGCTATAGCAAAAATAAATTTTTGCGAATTTGAAGGGATTATATCTTCTTTAGTAAAAAGTTTTATCATATCAGCTACAAGTTGAATAAGCCCAAAAGGCCCTACCATATCAGGCCCTATGCGTCTTTGAAAATAAGCTAAAACTTTTCTTTCAGCATAAGTTGCAAGACCTGCTAAACTCGCAAATATTGCAATGACAATAATACATTTAATCAAAGCCTCTAAAGCAAAAAAAGCAAAATCACTCATGGTTTGTTCCTAATTTTTCTAAATTCGCCACAACAAATCTTTCATCAAAAAAGCTTAGCGTGTCAAGTTTTTCATCAAAATACGGTAAGAAAGCTCCATTTTTTATATCCTTATCCACACGCACACTAAGGCTTAATTCTTTATCTTTTATTTTAAGTTTTACAAGATCTTTATCTTTTAAATTTTTCTCTTTAGCTAAATTTTCACTTACACCTAAAAAAATCACCTCATTAATCGCACTAGCACGATTTGAAAATCTACCAAATTGATAGCTAGGATTAGCACTATAAAGCAAAATTTCATCTTCTTTTGGGTTTAAATTTTCAAAATTTGGAGAGATGAATTCTTTTTTAGCAACTTGTTTAAAACATTCTAAATTAAGCTCATATCCCCTTTTACAATCGCCTGCATTGGTATAAAAATTGTCTAAATGATCAAAATCAATCGGAGAAAAACCTTTATTTATAGGGAGTCTCTTAGTATAATTTATGGTATATTCCTCATCAAAACCTAAAGCATTAGCTAAATCATTTAAAAAATATCCCTTAAATTCTAAAGCAGCGTTAGTTGGCACCACTCTTTTATCGTAATTTAAAAAAGTTCCTTCTTGCTGATTTAAACTCGCACTAGCTAAATTTGCATGCTCTTCATAAGAAAAACTAAAATCACCTTTTTCATTATAACCTAAAGTCTTGCCTTCTTGTGTGTTTTTATCCAAATCGCAAATCATGGCCACACCTAAGGTATTGGTATGCGTAGGATTTAAAAAGACTTTAAAAGGAGTGGTATTTTGGATCAAAGCAAGTAATTTAGCAAGTTTTTTCGCATTTTTATGAAAATAAAAATCACTCCCTATAACAAGAGTAAAATTTGCTTTTTTAAGCAATAAATCTTCTAATTTATCTTCATCTATGCCTAAATTTTTAGCAAAAATAGAGCGTTGCACTTCTATGATTTTTTTCACTTTCTTAGGCACGACTTTTTTTACTTCTTTTTGGATTTCATTGCCTTCTTCATCTTTTTCTATGACTTGCTCTACAACTTCTTCGTTGATACTTTCTTCTATTTCTTTATTTTCACTAACAAAAAACTCTGCTAAATGAGTTTTAATACCTTCATCTTGGCTAAATTTTTGAAGTAAAAAATATAAAATTTGCTCTTCATCGCCACTTTTATGAATGTGTGAAATAAAATTTTTAGAATATTTTGCTATACCCATATCTTCCATAGGATGAAAATAAAGCCCTGAGCCTTTATTCATCACTAAAGCATTATTGATTTTATAGCTAAGTGTTGGAGCATCATATCTTAAAAGCATTCCAGCCACAACCAAAAAATCACTTTTTGTTATATCTTGAGTATTAGCACTATAAAACTCGCCAGAATTAGCGATAAATTCTTGTAAAAATTCTTTAAATTTCAAAGCTTCTTCATTGATCAAAGAAAGATTAAATTTCTTTTTTAAATTTTGTAAAATCAAAGCTTCTTCATTGGTAATAAAACTATTAAATTTAATGTTTTTAATTTCATTTTTCTCAAAAAGCTCCACAAGTTCTTTAAAGGCTTTTTCATCTTTATCTGCCTCATTTTGCGTATCAAAAGCAAATCTTGCAGCCTTATTTAAACTCGCAAAAGCAAAATCATTACTCACACGATAAATTTTTTCTTTTTGATTGCTAATACCACTTTGCTTAATATCATAATACATCAACTCACAATCGCTTGAATGCGGATTTGAAGCAGGGATTCTTTTAAGTTCCCAAATATTTGAAGTGTATTGAAATTTCGAACCTATCAAAGCTCCTGTTGGGCATACGCTTGTACATTCCCCACAAAATGAACAATCAAGCGTGTCGCCATTTGCAGGACCTATCAAACTTTTTTGAAATTTAGTCCAAATCGCATAAGCATCTTTTCCCATGCTCTCTTTAAAGCTATTATCCACACTATCTCCGCCACGAGGAACGGTTTTTAAAGCACTTTCGCCGATTTTATCCTTACAAACTGTAATACAACGCTCACATACTATGCAAAGTGCGGGATCGTAATTAATCATTCCCCAATGTTTATGCGGTTTATGCGTGTCTTTAATCCAATGTTTTTGAACATTTACACGACTTTTATGAGTGAAATTTTGCAATTCACACTCGCCTGATTTATCGCAAACTCCACATTCTAAAGGATGATTGATACAATAAGCTTGCATGATCTCATTTCTTTCATCCCAAAGATTTTTTAAATCACTTTCTACAACCATACCCTCTTTTGCTTTAGTATTGCAAGAATATACCTTTTTACCATCAGCTTCAACCATACACATACGACAAGCCAAAGTAGGACTACAGCCTGAAAGATAGCAAATCGCTGGGATAAAAATATCATTTCTTCTTGCTATATTTAAAATATATTCGCCTTCTTCAAAGGCGCAATTTATACCATTAATCTTAACTGTCATTTTGCTTCCTTTATGCGAATTGGAGTAAAATCAAAACCATTGTTTTCATAATTTAAAAAAGCTATGGTGCCTTGTAAATTTTCATCTAAACAAAGCTTGGTTTTAAAACTAAAATCTTTAGCCAAAATTTTAACTTCACTTTGATCTTTGCATTTTGCAATTTGTAAAAATTGCTTTGAACAATGTAAATTTTTATCTTGCAAATTTACTCTAAAAAGCACTAAACCATCATAATTATCTAGTTCTTTTAAGGTGTTTAATTTTGCCTTTTTAAAATCGCATTCTTCTTCATCGCTATCTAAAATCTTTAATTCATATTTTACGCTTAAGAAATTCAAAAAATATTTGATATTTTCGCTATCTTTGTAAGAATGGATATTTTTATCTATAATTAAATACTTAGCCTCTTTTAAAAAAGCAAGCACTTCACCTGCTTCTTCCTCTCCAAAACAAGATTCAGCACTTAAATATCCCTCATCTAAATCGCAAAAATGCCCTTCATCGCTTAATTTACAAAGCAAAGCTAAAACAAAACTCAAACTTGCAATTTCGCATTTGTAAAATTTAGCTTTTAAGTTTTTATCTTCCAAACAAGAAATATTAATGCTATTTACACCTATTTTTTCACATAAATTTTTGTTTTTAAGGCTTGGCATATCTAAAAAACAAAGAGCATTATCATAAATCATACCCTCTCCTTTTTTATAACAATAGTCCAATCCACTTGATTAAATTTCAAAGAATTTAAAAGCTCACAGCCTTGTTCTTTTACAAAAGAAAAACTTTTTTCAACAGGAGAAAAATCGCCGATTTCAAAAAGCACCACTAAAACCTCGCCTTGTTTTGCTTCTTTTATGATTTGTGCTAAATCTTCAAAAAGCTCTTTGCTTTTTCTTAAATCTACTCTTCTCATCGATCTATCTCACCTAAAACTATATTTACATTACCCATAATGGCTACAACATCAGCCAAATAAGTACCTACAAGCATTTCTTCAAAAAACGCACAATGCCAATAACTAGGCGTTCTAGCCTTTAAACGATAAGGTCTTCCTGTACCATCACTATGGATAAAAAAGCCAAGCTCACCTTTTGGACTTTCAGTAGGCACATAAACTTCGCCTTTATGAGGTTTTAAACCTTGAGTGATTAAAACAAAATGTTGCATTAAAGAATAATTCTGTGTTAAAATTTGTTCCTTTGAAGCACTTACATACTCAGGATGCGTAGCTAAAATTTCAGGCGGAGTATCTTTATAAAGCGTGGCACATTGTCTAAGGATTTTCAAACTTTCACGAAATTCTTGCATATAAACTTTATATCTTGCATAAGAATCCCCTTGTGTAGCATAAGGCACACCAAATTCGACTTCATTATAAAGCAAATAAGGCTCTTCTTTGCGTATATCGTATTTTATACCACTTCCTCTTAACATCACACCCGTACAACCCCAATTTAAGGCTTGTTCTTTGGTAACCACACCTACATTTTCAGTTCTTAAACGCCAAATTCTATTATCATCTAAAAGATCTTCATAATCTTTTAGATCATTTGGAAATTTGTCACAAAATGCAAGCATTTCTTCTAAATAATTCTCAGGTAAATCAAGCATAACCCCGCCTATTCTCATAGAAGAATGCGTAAGCCTTGCACCGCAATACTTTTCTATCAAATCCAAAACATACTCACGTTCTCTAAAGCAGTATAAAAACACACTCATCGCACCAATATCAAGCGCATGAGTGGCAAGCCAAAGTAAATGCGATGCAATACGGTTTAATTCTAAAAGTATCATGCGTATGACTGCTGCACGGCGTGGAATCTCTAAACCACAAAGCTTTTCAACCGCTGCACAATAAGCATAATTATTCGCTGAAGCGGCGATATAATCCATTCTATCAGTAGTAGGAATAAATTCTTGATAAATCATATTTTCAGCCATTTTTTCCATACCACGATGCATATAACCTATACAAGGACGCGCTTTTACAACTTGCTCTCCATCAAGTTCTAAAATAAGACGTAAATTTCCATGTGCTGAAGGGTGTTGAGGGCCTAAATTGATAATCATTTTTGAGTCTTCTTGCTCAAAAGCTATATTTTCATAATAAGGTTTTAACTTGCTAGGAATTTGCATTTTAACGCCTTTTCTCTAAAATTTTTGCTTCATCACGTTTTACTTTTTTTACAAAAGCTACGCCTTCATCTTCTTGATATTCTTGTTTAAAGGAAACTTCCTTCTTTTGACCACCTTTTGGCACTTCATGATAAAGTCTTGCAAAATTTAGCGTATCTTTATCATCAACAAAACCAGAATCTCTTTGTTCTTCACCCACTACTTCACGATATTCTTTACCAAAAATTTTATCAATCTCATACCATCTTGCAAACTCATCACCCTTTAAAGGATAAGTTTTTAAAAGCGGATGTCCAAACCAATCATCAGGCATTAAAATGCGTTTTAAATTGGGATGATTTATGATGAAAATTCCAAACATATCATAAATTTCTCTCTCACTCCAATTTGCCCCTTTAAAAACATGAGCCACGCTTTGCAAACGCTCTTTTACGCCTACAAAAGTTTTTATTCTCACTCTTAATTTTTTTTCTAAATTTAAAAGCTGATAAAACACTTCAAAACCATTTTTATCTGCTACAAAATCAATAGCACTTGCCTCTGTAAAACTTAAATACCCTAAAGTTTTAAGCATTTGCAAGGTTTTAACATTGTCTTCTTTTTTAATTTCTATTACCCAAAAATCAAGCTCTACAAAGGAATTTAAAATTTCTACTTGAGTTTTTAAAACTTCAAAATCATCTTTAAAAACACTTTCATTAACATCAGATTTTACAGTGTGTGGTGCGTGATAAAATCTATCTTTATAGTAATTTTGAGTTTGAGCATTTTTTTTATCGCTATACTTTCTCATCATACCAACCTTTTAGGTGCGATCTTGCGACTTGCTTTTTCTTTGCGAATCTTTTTTTGCAAAATCATCAAAGCAAACTGAAAACTTTCGGGGCGTGGAGCACAGCCTGGTACATAAATATCTACAGGTATAATTCTATCCACTCCTTGAACAGTAGAATAAGTATTAAACATACCACCTGTATTGGCACAACTTCCCATAGAAATCACCCATTTAGGATCAGGCATTTGATCATAAAGTCTTCTTGTAAATTCAGCGTGTTTTTTACATAAAGTTCCTGCGATAATCATCACCTCACTATGACGTGGCGAAGCTCTAAAAATCGTTCCAAATCTATCAAAATCATATCTTGAACCCCCAGCCGCCATCATCTCAATCGCACAACAGGCAAGTCCATAAGATAAAGCCCATAAAGAATTACTCCTACCCCATTGAACTAGTTTATCAACGCTAGTTAAAACGACGGGCAAACCACTTGCATAATTTACTTGATGCTCTGCCATGCAAACGCTCCTTTTTTATAAGCATATAAAAATCCAACTCCTAAAAGTACGATAAAAACAAAAACTTCTAAAAGCCCAAACCAACCTAAATCTTTAAAAATCAAAGCCCAAGGAAATAAAAACACAACTTCTATATCCAAAAGTATGAAGATTAAGGCGATGATGAAAAATTGAGAGTTAATCTTGTTAGCTTGTTTAACAGGAATAGGACCACATTCATAAATTCCAAGTCCTAATTTTTTGCGATTTTTTGCGGCAAAATTATTACCAATTTTTGAAGCTAAAAAAACCAGTCCAAAAAAAATAACACTAGCAAGTACTAGCATTAAAAAAATACCAAAATAAGGATGCGAAGCATCTATATGAGACATTTATTCTCCTTTTTTAAAGCACTTTAATCACTCCACAACAAAAATTAAATTTACACTTTTCTTTATTTTACTCTAAACTTTCTATATTGAAACTTATATTAAAAAATATTTTTTAAAGTTTTAATTTTTTATGATTAAATTTATAAAAAAGATCACTTTGATGGGTTATAAATATATAAGAAATATTATTTTTTTGCTGATAGTCATATAAAAAAGTTAAAATTTCTTTAGAAGTTTTAATATCAAGTGCTGAAGTAATTTCATCTAAAATCAACAATTTAGGATTTAAAATCAAAGCACGGATAAGACCTACACGCGTGGCTTCTCCTCCGCTTAACTCATAGGGTTTTTGTTCTAAAATTTGCTTTTTTAGACTAAAAAAATCAAAAAATTCTAAAATCAAGTCATCATTCTTTTGTAAATTAAAATTTTCCAAACCATCTTGTATAAGATTTTTGATTTTTTTATAAGGGTTTAAAGCCATTTTTTGATCTTGAAAGCAATACTGAATTTGCTTTCTTAAAAGTCTCTGTTTGTTTTTATCAAGCTTGTGTAAGTTAAGATTTTCATACCATACCTCACCCTCGCTTGGATCTTCTAAAAAACAAAGAATTCTAGCTAATGTACTTTTACCTGCACCACTTTTACCTAAAATTATTAAATTGTCATTTTTATTTAAAGAAAAATTGATATTATCAAAAATAATATGTCTTTCTTTTTTTAAATACCAATGCTTTTTAAGCTCATAAAACTTACTTAAATTACAAACTTTAAGCATTATAATACCTTAAAAACTCATCTAAGCTATATAAATTTGAACTATTTTTTTCTAGCATAAGAATTTCATCTGCTAAAGAATTTACCAAATTTAAATCATGAGTGATGCAAACTAAGGCTGTGTTATTTTTTAATTCTTCTAAAATCGATATAATCTTAGAAGCGTTTTCTTTATCCAAAGAAGCTGTGATTTCATCACAAATTAAAATTTGGGGTTGATTTAATAATGCCAAAGCTAGGCTCACCCTTCTTGCCATACCCAAACTTAATTCATTAGCATAAGAATGCCACAAACGATCAAGATTTTCAAATCCTAATTTTTTAAAATAAGAAAAAGCGTAATCTTTTCTTTCTTTTTGTTTTAATTTTGTATGAGTTTTTAAAACAAGATGACATAAATTTCCAATATCCAAATAAGGATAAAGACTAAGCTCTGCATCTTGCAAAACAAGTGCCACCTTAGAACGAAAATCTCTAAGTTCTTCTTTGTTAAAATTAAAAATACAAGAATTATGAAAACTTAATTCATCAAAACTTATTGTGAAGTTAGAATCTAAAAGTCTTACCAAAGCTTTTCCTAACAAACTTTTGCCTACTCCACTTTGTCCTAGTATCATTAAAGTTTTGCCTATTTTTATATCTAAATTAATATCCTTAAGCAACAAATTATTCTTCAAACTGATATTTAAATTTCTTACCTTCAAGATCTTATACCCCAAATTTTTTGTAAAAAATTACCCAACCATAAAAGAGGTAAAAACAACAAAAGCAAGCTTAAAAGTGGAAAAAGTATCATCCACCAAGCACCTATAAAAACTGCTTTTGAAGACTCACTCAAAAGAGTACCTAAAGTTGGAATTTCAAATCCTAAACCCAGTCCAAAAAAACTCAAAGTAGCTTCTGTGGCTATAGCATGAACGATATTAAATATAAAAAGTGTAAAAATCAGTGTTTTTAAAGCAGGTATTAAATCTTTAAAAAAAGCTCTAAATTTAGTTCTTCCAAGCACTATATTTGCTTTGTAAAAATCTAAATTTTCAAGTCTTTTTAATTCACTTTCTATAATTCTTGCTATAAAACACCAATGAATTAAAGCGATTAAAAAAATCATCAAAAACACATCAGAAGTTATCATACTTTGAAAAAACATCATAAGTAAAAAAGCAGGCAAGGCTAAAAAAAACTCTAAAATACGCATCCAAAAAATATAAAAAAAACATCGTGCTAAAAACAAATAACACAAAGCAAAGATAATAGACAATAAAGATCCACCAACACCTATAATCAAAGAATTTCTCAAAGCAAAAAGCAAACGAGAAAACAAATCTCTGCCTAAAAAATCAGTCCCTAAAATATAAGTAAAATTAGGAGCTTGATGCAAATTTTCTAAATGAGTACTTAAAATATCAAAAGGAGTCAAAAAAGGTGCAAACAAGGCGCATAAAAACAAAAAAATTAAAGGCGCAAGTATGATAAGAAATTTAAACAAAATCAAGCCTTCTTAATCTAGGATTTAAAATCCTAGCTACAATATCACTTAAAAATGTAAAAAATGCTGCAAGCAAAACACTAAAAAATATAAGCGCAAGCACAATAGGATAATCTTTAAAAATAATACTTTTAAAAAGTAAAGATCCAAGCCCCTCGTAAGCAAAGACACTTTCTACCACATAAGTTCCCATCATAAAACTTAAAGCACTTCCCCCAAAATAAGCCACAATAGGACTTAAAGAATATTTCAAAACTAAAAAATAAATATCTTTTTCTCTCAAAGCTCTAGCGTATAAATTTTGAATAAAAATTTGAGAAAAACTTTCATTGATAAAATTTCTAGCAATCCTTAAAAATAACGCCAAATGTGATAAAACAAGCACCAAAACAGGCAAAATCAAATGCTCTAAACGATTTAAAAAATCATCTTCAAAGCCTATATCACTACTTCCCATAACAGGCAAAATTTTCCAAAAAATTCCAAAAATCAAAACAAACAATAAAGCCAAAACAAAAGGAGGTAAAGCAAAAAAATTAAAAGCTAAAAAAGTGATGATTTTATCTATAAAACTTTCTTTATAATAATATCCCAAAAGTGCCAAAAAAACACTGAGTAAAAATAAAAGCATTAAGGCACTAAAACCCAAAATAAAAGTATTAAAAATTCTTTCTTTTATAAGCTTTAAAACACTTTCTCCACTTAAAAAAGAAACCCCTAAATCTCCTTTTAAAGCCTTAAAAAGCCAAATTTTATACTGCTCTAACAAAGGCTTATCAAGCCCTAAATTTTGTTCTATTCTTTGAACAAATTCTTTACTTTGTGAATTAACTCCATTAGCATAAGCTATACTGCCTTTACTAAAATAAAGCAAAATAAAACATAAAAAAGTGCTAAAAAATGCTATAAAGATACTAAAAACTAAGCGTTTTAGCACTATTTACTCCACTCATAAACATTCCAAGTAAAACCCACTCCATGATGACCTAAAGTCCTTGCTTTGATACCTTTTAAATCTTTATTATAAACTAAAGCAAAATCAAGATAAGCTAAAAAAATAAAAGGAGGATTTTCATACAAAGCATCTATAAAATCTTTATAATATTTTTTTCTCTCTTCTAAATTTGAAGTATTTCTTGCTTTTTGCAAGGCTATATCCACTTTTTTATCATGATAATGTCCAAAATTCCAACCCTCATCATTTAAAGCACTATCTTGCGAACTTTCAAATACCCTAAAAGTGTGAAAATCAGGATCTAAAGGACTTCCCCAGCCTATTAAAAAACTATCCACTTTAGAATAATCAAAACTTCCAGCAAGTTTAGCCACCACCTTGCTTACAACTCCTATTTTTCTAAATTCGCTTTGCAAAATTCCAGCTAAACTTACCCTTAAAGGATCATTACTCATCGCCCAAATTTCAAATTCTAAAATTTTCCCATCTTTTTCAAAATTTCCATCTTCATTTTTCTTAAAACCTGCACTTACAAGCAAGTCCTCGGCTTTTTTAGAATCATATTTGTAAATTTTAAAATTCTTAGAATTTGCCCAAGAACGCTCTAAAGGGTGATTGGCCACAAAAGCATAATCATGTAAAAGATTTTTTACTATACTTTCTTTATCAACTGCGTAATTTAAAGCTTGTCTTACTTTTAAATCTTTTAAAAATTCATTATCAAAATTAAACATTAAAGCCCGATAATCAGCCGATTTTTCACGTAAAATTCCAAAATTTTCATCATTTTTAAAAATATTTAGCAAAGAAACATCGATTAAAGCTGCGTCTATCTTGCCATTTTTAAGCTGGGCACTAGCTATAGAAGGATCAAAAATGTGTTTTATAATAAGTCTTGGAGTTTTTACCTTATCAAGATAAAAATGTTCATTGGCTTTAAATTCAACATATTCACCTTTTTTCCATTTTACAAATTTATAAGGACCTGTGCCTATAGGATTTTGATTAAAAGAGCTTATGTTTAAATTCTCATTTTCAAGCAAATGTTTAGGAAGCATTCCTATGCTTAAAGCATCTAAAAATGCGGGATAAGGTTTAAAAAGTGTGATTTTTACATGAGAAGGATTTAAAATTTCCACACTTTTAATGTCTTCAAAATTGACATAAACAGAAGAATTGTTTTTAGGATTTTTAAAGGCTTCTATACTAAATTTCACATCATCAGCACCAAATTTGACTCCATCATGCCATAAAACATCATCTCTTAAAAAAATATCATAAACAAGCCCATCTTTACTAACATCCCAAGACTTAGCCAAATCAGGTTTTAAACTCATATATTCATCAAAACGCGTAAGCCCTGAAAATACAAGATTAATCACTGCATCATGATCCTCACTATAAGCAGGATTTATCCTTGTGATTTCATTTTCAACCGCTACAATAAGTGTATCTTTTGGGATTTTTGCTTCTAAATTTACAAAAAGTAACAATACAAAAATTAAAAATCTCAACATAAAAAACCTTTTTATTTTAATAACGCACAAAATTATAAAACAAAAAAACTCAACTCGCAAGCCTATACGGGGGATAAAGTTATATTTTAGTTATAAATTTCTATTTAAATACTATATTTAATAAATTTTTATCATTATATTATTCAAATTTTTATTTTTTGAAGTTAAATTCATAAACGAAAAATCCATTATAAAGCTTATATTTAGGAGTTTTAAAGTCTTAATTTTAATTGAATAAAATTATTATTTGTATTATAATTGCAATTACTTTTGTCACATAAATGCAAGGAGATAACATGAAACAAAATCGTAGAGATTTTTAAAATGGAGTTCCTTGTTTGGTGGCTTAACCTTAAGTCCTATAAGTCTAAGTGCAAATTTATTAAAAACTCCACCATTGATCAGCAAATGGGCTGAATGTAATGTAAATTGCGGAACAAAATGTCCTGTAAAAGTGCATACTCAAGATGGAATTATTAAATAATCAGTACTGATAATGAAGGTGATGATAGCTTTGATAATCGTCAAGCAAGAGCCTGTATTAGAGGGCGTAGTTCAAGATATAAAGTTTACAACGCAAATCGCCTAAAAAGATCTTTAAAAAGAGTGGGAAAAAGGGGTGAAGGTAAATTTTTATGCCTATTTCTTGGAAACAAGCTTTTGATGAAATTTCTGCCAAAATGCAAGAAATTAAAGAAAAATACGGCAATGAAGCCTTTTATATAAATTATGCAACAAGAACAATAATCAATCGCTGTACACAAGGTCCATGGGCTAGACTTTTAAATCTTTATGGTGATTATTTAAATTATCATAATTCTTATTCTACGGCTCAAATTTCAAATGCTATGAATTTTTTCTATGGAGGATCTCCTGCTAGCGATATATACACTTTACGCTCTGCAAAATTAGCTATATTTTTTGGAGCAAATCATGTTGAAACTAGAATGGGAGGTGGTGGAGTAGGCTATGCTTATCAAAAAGCCTTTAACACCAGGAACCGATGCAGCTTTGATTATGTGATGATAAAAAGATTTACTTGATAGAACTTTTCTTGATAAATACACCATAAGCTTTAGCGAAAATACTCTGCCACAAGATACAACCAAAACTCAAGCTATGAAAGCTATGTTTTAGGACTAAACGATGGAGTAGAAAAAACTCCTGATTGGGCTAGCAAGATTATAAACCACATAGTTCAACTTGCAAGAGAAATTACCACCATAAAGCCTTGTTTTTTATTCACAGATGCCATTTATCGCGGAAAAGAAATGGCAGATATTAGCGATGGAGTACGTGGTAAAACACAATTAAACAAAATATCAAATTTATTTTAATACAGCAGGAAATTGCCTTACAAATCAGCACAGCACCATTAAATAAGTGCATGATATTTTAAACGATGAGAATTTGTGTGAGTGTATAGTAGAGATATTAATG
Source organism: Campylobacter sp. BCW_6889 (assembly GCF_001762535.1). NCBI lineage: Bacteria > Pseudomonadati > Campylobacterota > Epsilonproteobacteria > Campylobacterales > Campylobacteraceae > Campylobacter > Campylobacter sp. BCW_6889. The sequence continues at coordinate 22,892 of NZ_MJWZ01000064.1, forward strand.
CAACTAGAACTCCGTCAAATAACTGCGCAGATTATATCTTACCTGATGCAACTATGCTAGAGCAAGAAGATTTTATAAGACCTAGTGCAGGATATTATAGCAATAAGCCTTATATTATTTATTGTCAAAAAGCTATCGAGCCAGTTGGTGAAGTAAAACCTATTTATGAAATGTGTCTTGAACTTGCTAAAGACTTGGCATAGAAAAAGAATTTAGCGAAGGAAGAACGCAAAAAGATTGGCTAAAATACCTTTATGAAGAAAGTATGAAAAAAATCCACTTTTGCCTAGTTTTGAAGAAATGTGCAAAAAAGGACTTGTAAAATTTGAGCCTGTAAAACCTGTAGTGGCATTACAAAGTTTTATAAAAGATCCCATCAATAATCCTTTAAAAACTCCTAGCGGAAAGATAGAAATTTATAGCACAAAACTCGCACAAATGCAAAAAACTTGGAAATTAAAAGAAGGACAACAAATAATGCCTATTCCTGTTTTTGAAAGCCAAAGAGAAGGGATTTTGGATCCATTAAAACAAAAGTATCCTTTGCAATTTTTTGGCTATCACTACAAAGGCAGAACGCATTCTAGCTTTTGGGAAATTCCACAAATTAGAGAAGCTAATCCACAAGAAATTTGGATAAATACTATAGATGCAGAGTAAAGAAGTATCAAAACAGGCGATGTGGTGCAAGTAAGAAATGACTTAGGAATCATACCAGGTTGTGCAGTAACCCCGCAAGATGCATGGGTAAAATATGAAAATGGCATCGATGTGGGAACTTGTGTGAATTCTTTGGCAAGTATAGTGCCAACTGCTATTTCTAAAGGAAATGGACAACATTCTATTTTAGTTGAAATTGCAAAAGTTTAAGGAGAAAAAGATAAAATTAGAAGAAAATTCACAATTTGGTTTTATACTAGATCAAAGCAAATGCGTAGGCTGTAGGACTTGCTCACTTTCTTGCAAGGATTATAAAAATATGCCTGTGGGTTAATTTTCGCCGTGTATTTGAGACTGAAGCGGGAAATTGGACAGCTAAAAAAGATGGAAGTTTTGAGCAAAATGTTTTTGCTTACTACACTTCTATTTCTTGTAATCATTGCTCTAATCCATCTTGTCTTAAAGCTTGTCCAACCGGTGCAACAACGAAAATAAATGGGGCATAGTAGCAATCGATGATAGTATGTGTATAGGCTGCAAAGCTTGTGCTATAGCATTTCATTATGGCGCACCTCAATTTAACCATGAAAGTGGTCATATGAGCAAATGCGATGGGTGTTATGAGAGATTAAAAGAAGGTAAAAATCCAAAGGAATTTGCAATGGTGGTTGCTTTTATCCCTTCATTTTTTCATTTAAATGATATTATACACATTGTTAATGTATTAAATAGAATGGGTGTTTTTTATGCAAACAATGAGTGGCATATAGGCTGGATGAATAATGAAATTTTATTTATATCTCTTGTATGTGCTTTGGGCTTTTTGCTTTATCTAATAAACTTCAAATTGGGGCGGAGTATCTTACGCTAATATGTGGAATTTTAGGACTTTTCTTTATGAGTGGAGCTTATGACTCCATGCAAGAAAGTGTGCCTACTTGGGATTTTAAGATCACTTTGCTTTATTTTTTCGCTAGTACTATATTTTTAGGTGCTATTGTTTATTATTGTTTTTTTTGAAAATAGCGAACATGAAAAAAATGTCGTTTTTTACAGGACTTATGGGCATAGGGCTTTAAGCACTGCTATAGTTTTGCAAACCCTACATGTAGGACAAACTTGGATTATGGGGCTTGTAAACCCTTTTGAACTTTTAGGTGGAGCCTATGATTGGTTTATACCGCTTTCTTTTGCATTCTTAGGACTTGGGATTTTTACTTGGTATTTGCATAATTATTTACATGAAAAATTTAAAAGTAAATTTTTTGCTTATTTTTCCCTACTTTGCACATTTTTAGGGGTATTTACCACCAGAATGCTATTTTATGGACTTATAAATACTAGGACATTCTTAATGCAAAAATTGGCAATAGACATATTTATCAATTTTTTGCAAAATCCACCTAATCATTTTTTGCTAGAAAAACTTAAAAAATAAAAATTCTGGCAAAATTGGTTTTTAAAAAATAATAGCAAATTACAATGCACCGCTTTAAAGCTTTTATCATCTTCAAACGAAGATGATAAATTAATAGCAAGTGATTTTACATCTTTGTTTTTAAGCGATGTTGATTATGTAAAAGCACCGCCTTTTGCTTCTTTTTATCTTGATGAAAATAAAGAAATTTATTCAGATAATTCTGATAAAATTAAGCAAATTTTTATGCAAAATAACTTTTTTTCTTTTTTTAATGAAGAACCTGCAGATAGCTTGATAAATGAATTATTATTTATTAGTTTTTTAATCAAAAAACAAGATGATATAACTTTGCAAAAATTCTTAAAAGAAGAATTTTTTACTTGGTTTAACATGTGGAGTTTTGATGTTATCAATAAAGCTAAAACACATTTTTATAAAGCATTAGCAATGTTAATGCAAGACTTTTTCAATCAACTAAATACAAAATTTTAACACAAGTCAATTTTTTTCTCCTTTTTAAGATATAAAATATCTCTTTTACAATAAAAAGGAGAAATTATGACAAAAGAACAAATTCAAATTATCAAAGATTGTGTGCCTATTTTGCAAAAAAATGGAGAGGATTTAACCAAGGAGTTTTATAAAATAATGTTTAATGATTATCCTGAGGTAAAACCTATGTTTAATATGGAAAAACAAATTTCAGGAGAACAACCAAAAGCTTTAGCGATGGCGATTTTAATGGCAGCCAAAAATATAGAAAATTTGGAAAATATGAGAAGCTTTGTTGATAAAGTTGCCATAACTCATGTTAATTTAGGGGTTAAAGAAGAGCATTATCCTATAGTTGGAGCTTGCCTTTTAAAGGCTATTAAAAATCTTTTAAATCCTGATGAAGCCACTCTTAAAGCTTGGGAAGTTGCTTATGGAAAAATTGCTGAATTTTATATCGATATAGAAAAAAAGCTCTATGATAAATAATATAAGCCCATTTTGGGCTTTAATCAAATTTTTCTACTAAATTTTTAGCTAATTCCTTTATATTCTCACCCTTTAATTCGCTGATTTCACCATTTTGAGCCAAGAAAATTCTATCAGCACTATCAAAATATGCATCATCATGTGTGATAGCAAAGATTGTTTTACCTTGCTCTTTTAACAAAGGTAAAAGTTTTTTATAAAAAAATCTTCTAAAAACAGGATCTTGATCAGCCGCCCATTCATCAAGCACTAAAATATCCCTTTCTTCAAGCAAGGCTATAAGCATAGCTAAACGCTTTTTTTGCCCTGTAGAAAGTTTGGTTAAGGTCAGTTCATTATCTTTGACACTTGTTTTATCTTTAAGTTCTAAAAACTCCAACCAAAAAGCAATTTTTTCTTCGCTTGCAAAATTTTCTTTATTTAAGGTTTTAGTAAAAAGATGAAAATCGCTAAAAACAGCAGAAATAAGAGATCTATACTCATCTAACTTTTTATCATCTATAAGCGTATCATCAACATAAATTCCGCCTTTGCTTGGCTTAAAAAGTCCTGTCAAAAGCATACAAAAAGTGGATTTACCACTTCCATTTTTACCTATTAAAAATACCAATTCACCTTTTTTAAGTTCTATATTTACAGGATTTAAGTGAAAATTTTCTTCATAAGCAAATTGAGTATTTCTAAAAGAAATTTTTTTCCATTCGCTAATATAATGTGTTTTTTTAAAACCTTCTATATAATCATCTAATTCCAATTTTGCGATCTTATCCAAAGCGATTTTTGCCAAAAGCAAAGTAGGAAAAGATCCTATCATAGATACTAAAGGGGTTCGTAAAAACAAAATAGAAAGAGCTATAGTTGTAGCATCTGCAACACTTGCCCATTCAAATTTTAAAGCTAAGTAAAACTCTACGCCCACTAAAGCCAAAAGAGTTACATTTGTCCAGTTGTTTGAGAGATTGTTAAAAAGATTGCCTAAAGTACTATTTTTCTTTTTCAATCTTGCATTATTTTCAAATTCATCTTCATAATAAAGCTTGGCTCTATCACGATTGATCAAAAGTTCTTTATGTCCATCTAGTATATTTTGGTAATTATTTTGCAAAGCATCGTCATTTTCCCTTGCCTTTCGAAAATACTGATATACTTTCATCATCAAAAAATTATTAGTAATAAAAATAACCATAATCCATACCACACACAAAGCAAAAATTTGTGGTGAAAGATAACATAAATAAACACTAGTGCATAAAATCAATATACTTGATTGTAAAAAATCAGGCAATCTTAAAAGCCCAAAAGATATATTTCTCACATCACTTCCCAAAGAAGCTAAAATTCTAGCCTTACCTACTTTAGCCACTCTTAACAAAGGGGTATCTAAGATCTGCTTTACTACACGCCTTTGCATTTTAAAAATAAAATTTTGTCCAAAAATACTAAGTCCAAGTTCAACTATGGTAGAACTTATAAAAAATATCAAAAGCAAAACAATAAAATAAAAAATAGGAATGTTTTGTGCATTTTTAAGCAAATAATCATTGATAAAAACAAGAGTTAAAACTCCAACAGCACTTGTAATAAAAGAAAAAAGCAAAAAAGAAACCAACTTTAATTTATTTTGCTTAAGTAATTCCATAATAAAAGGCATTTATAAACTCCAAAATATAATTTTAATTATAACATTTTAAGAGTGATTATTAAAATTTTATTTTATCTTTTACTATAAAAACAGCACGAATAGCCAATAACGCTAAAAAAATCATATATATACTCATACCATATAAAATATGGATTTTCATTTTTACTCGCGAGTGTATTAAGCCAAAAAACGAGTTGCGGAGTAATACCGCCTGAAATTGCATAAGCAATATTATAAGAAAAAGAAATTCCTGAAAATCTTATTTTAGCTCTAAAAACTTCACTCATTAAAATAGGTGCAAACACATTAATTCCACCTAAAAAACAAACAATCGAATACAAAATACACACCAAAACCAAATTTTTAAGCTCATATAAAACATAAAAATATAAAAAAGAAAAAATACAAAAGTTAAAGAAAATAAAATGTAAATTTTAAATAAACCAAATTTATCTACAAGATAACCCATAAAAGCCCCGCCTAAAACTATTCCCAAAATTCCTAATATCTGCAAATAACTTCTTTCAATCTCACTTAAATTTAAAATACTGGGCATAAATTTAGGCATTAATAAAACAAGCACAATAACACAACCTGTTAAAACCCAAGTCATCATCATTGATGAAAATAAATTTTTTACAATATCCTTTTCTTTAAATAAATCTTTAAGAGGAAAAGAACTAAGCGATGATTCTTTTTTCATTTGTTTAAAAACAGGAGCTTCTTACAAAAATCTACACAAATAAATAGAAATAATCCCAAAAATTCCACCTACAAAAAAAGCAATACGCCATGCATAAGCAGCAATTTCTTCTATACTAAAAAAAGCATTAATGATTAAAAATACTATACTTCCTAACAAAATTCCTAAAGCCATAGCTGAATTTAAACAGCTTAAAAAGAAAGCTTTTTGTTTTTCTTGACAATGTTCTCTTACAAAAACCCAAGCTCCAGGCAATTCTCCACCTATAGCTATGCCTTGAAAAATTCTTATAAGTATCAATAAAACAGGAGCTAAAAACCCAAGAGTTTCATAACCTGGAATAAAAGCTAAGACAAAGGTAGGAAGAACCATTAGTAAAATACTTAGCATAAACATATTTTTACGCCCAAATTTATCTCCAAAATGTGCCATAACTATACCACCTAAAGGACGTGCTAAATATCCAGCTGCAAATGCTCCATAAGTATTTAATAAAGCCCAAAATTCACTCATATCTTTAGGGAAAAATACATTAGCTATATATTCAGCAAAAAAGACAAAAATAATAAAATCATAAAATTCTAAAGTTCCTCCTAGTGAAGAAAGTCCTAAGATCTTAATTTCCTTTGTTTCAAATTTTGATTTTCTCATTGATTAATTACCTTAAATTTTAAAAACATTGTTTTTATTATACTATAATCATTTCCAAAATATTATCTAAAAAATTTAAGGATAAATATGTTTAATTTTATAACCACTCTTTTAAAAACCAATCTTTATTTTTTAGAAGAAAAAACCACAAGCAAAAGTTCAAATCAAACCCATATAATCCCACTTAAACAATCTGATGATGAATTTTTAAATTTATTATTTTCTTTTTTAGTGCCACAAAGCGATGAAGATAAGAATTTTATAGAAAAAACTCGCACAAAAATCAAAAGAAATGAGCATAATATTGCTCTGATAAAAAATCCAAATTTTAATGCTTTAATAGACACAGGGTTTTTAGATACTATTGATACATTAAAAGAAAAATTACATATCCAAAAAACCGATTTTAAAGATATCACTCATATTATCTTAACACATGCACATCCTGATCATATAGGAGCTTTAATGAGCGAAGAAAATCTTTTTCCAAAAGCTCAAATTTTAATCGATAAAAAAGAATATGATTTTTGGATCAAAAGCGATAGACAAGAAATTAAAAACACCTTACTTAAACTTAAAAATATAGAATTTATTAACCACTCTAAAGATTTAATCTTTCAAAATTCAGGCATTAAAGCCATACCTGCTTATGGACATACCCCAGGTCAAAATGCTATAATAATTGATGATAAAATAGTCTTTTGGGGAGATTTACTTCACCTTTATGATATACAAATCCCAAAACCTAAAATCGCTATAAAATTTGATATAGATCAAAATGAGGCTATACAAACAAGGGAAAAACTACTTAAAGAATTTAAAGAAAGAAAACTCAAAGTTATAGGGACTCATATGCCTTTTATTGAGCCTAAATTTTTAGATTAATTACTTAAAAATTACTAAAAATTAAGTAAAAATTTTAATAATTTTTGCTAAAATTATAGCCTTTTTATTTCATGAAAGGAGAAAATTTTGGCAAAAGATGATGTAATTGAAATTGATGGCACCGTACTTGAAGCATTGCCTAATGCAAATTTCAAGGTTGAACTTGACAACAAACATGTAATTTTATGTCATATTGCAGGAAAAATGCGTATGCATTATATAAGAATAATGCCAGGTGATAAAGTAAAAGTAGAACTTACACCTTATAGCCTTGATAAAGGGCGTATAACTTTTAGATATAAATAATCTAAGTTATTTAAAAGCTAATTTTAGATAAAATTAGAGTTTTTGCGACAAATTACATCGAACTATATGAAGAAGTATTTTTAAAATCCACCACTTATTTTGAAAATAGTTGGTTATTCATAAAACCTGATGTAGTCGTAAATCAAGTGGAATTCATTCAAGGAGACGCTCATGAAAGTGAGACCATCGGTTAAAAAGATGTGCGACAAGTGCAAAGTAGTTCGCCGTAAAGGCGTGGTTCGCATTATTTGCGAAAATCCAAAACATAAACAAAGACAAGGATAAACATGGCTCGTATTGCAGGTGTGGATTTACCAAAGAAAAAAAGAATTGAGTATGGACTAACCTATATTTATGGTATAGGGCTTTTCACTTCAAGAAAAATTCTAGATAAAGTAGGAATTTCTTATGATAAAAGAGTTCATGAGTTAAGTGAAGATGAAGCAGCAGCTATCCGTAAAGAAATTCAAGAAAACTATATGGTTGAAGGGGACTTGAGAAAACAAGTTGCTATGGATATTAAAGCACTTATGGATTTAGGAAGCTTTAGAGGCTTAAGACACAGAAAAGGCTTACCAGTTCGCGGACAAAAAACAAAAACAAACGCAAGAACTAGAAAAGGTAAGAGAAAAACTGTTGGTGCAAAATCATAAGGATAAATCATGGCAAAAAGAAAAATCGTAAAGAAAAAAGTAGTTAAAAAAAATATAGCAAAAGGTATTGTTTATATCAGTGCGACTTTTAACAATACTATGGTTACAGTAACTGATGAAATGGGAAATGCTATCGCTTGGAGTAGTGCAGGTGGTTTAGGATTTAAAGGTTCTAAAAAATCAACTCCTTATGCAGCACAACAAGCAGTAGAAGACGCTTTAAATAAAGCAAAAGAACACGGAATTAAAGAAGTAGGCATTAAAGTACAAGGACCAGGAAGCGGTAGAGAAACTGCTGTTAAGAGTGTAGGTGCTATGGAAGGAATTAAAGTAACTTTCTTAAAAGATATCACTCCATTAGCTCACAATGGTTGCAGACCGCCTAAGCGTCGTCGTGTCTAAGATATTAAGAAAAATTTAGGAGAATATTATGGCAAGATATAGAGGACCAGTAGAAAAATTAGAAAGACGCTTTGGTGTTAGCTTAGCATTAAAAGGGGAAAGAAGACTAGCTGGCAAAAGTGCACTAGATAAACGCCCTTATGCACCAGGACAACACGGAGCAAGAAAAGGTAAAATTAGTGAGTATGGACTTCAATTAAGAGAAAAACAAAAAGCTAAATTTATGTATGGAGTAAGTGAAAAGCAATTCCGTCGTTTATTTGCTGAAGCAGCAAGAAGAGAAGGAAATACAGGGGTATTACTTATCCAACTTTTAGAACAAAGATTAGACAATGTAGTATATAGAATGGGTTTTGCTACAACACGTCGTTTTGCAAGACAACTTGTAACACATGGACATGTTTTAGTAAATGGTAAAAGAGTGGATATTCCTAGCTTTAGAGTAGAAGCAGGTGCTAAAATCGAAATCATCGAAAAAAGCAAAAACAATCCTCAAATTACAAGAGCTATCGAACTTACAGCACAAACTGGAATCGTTGCTTGGGTTGATGTTGAAAAAGATAAGAGATTTGGAATTTTCACAAGAAAACCTGAGAGAGAAGAAGTTGTCATTCCGGTTGAGGAAAGATTTATCGTTGAGCTTTACTCTAAGTAATAGGGGCTAAATATGAGAAACATTACAACATCTGCTTATACGCCAACAGAATTTACAATAGAAAACATTAGTGATACTGTGGCTAAAATCAGTGCTTGGCCTTTTGAGATCGGCTATGGAATCACCCTAGCCCATCCTTTACGCCGTTTGCTTTACACTAGCACCATAGGATATGCTCCAACTGCAATTCATATTGATGGCGTAGCTCATGAATTTGATAGCATGCGTGGTATGCTTGAAGATGTAGCACTTTTTATCATTAATCTAAAAAAACTACGCTTTAAAATTAAAGGCGAATCAAATAAAGAAATAGTAGAATTTAGCTTTAAAGGCTCAAAAGAAATTTACGGCAAAGATCTAAATAATGATCAAGTAGAAGTAGTAAATAAAGACGCCTATCTAGCAACAATCAACGAAGATGCTGAACTCAAATTCACATTGATTGTTGAAAAAGGTATTGGCTATGTACCAAGCGAAGAAATTAAAGAGCTTATAAATGATCCTAAATTTATAGCTTTAGATGCTTTCTTTACACCTGTAAGAGAAGCAACCTATGATATTGAAAAAGTTTTATTTGAAGATAATCCTGATTATGAAAAAGTGGTTTTAACCGTAACAACTGATGGACAAATCACTCCAAATGAGGCTTTTCAAAATGCTCTAGAAGCTATGTATAAACAATTATCAGTATTTGATAAAATTACCAATGTTAGAAGCGTAATTAAAAATCAAGCAACAAGCAATGAACTAGAAAATACTAAATTATTGCAAAACATTACAGATTTAAATTTAAGTGCTAGAAGTTATAATTGTCTTGAAAAAGCAGGAGTAGTTTACATAGGCGAGCTTGCTTTGATGAGTGTAAGTGAACTTGCAGGGCTTAAAAATTTAGGTAAAAAATCTCTTGATGAAATTAAAAACATCATGGAAAGCATAGGTTTTCCTGTGGGAACTTCTAAGCTTAGCGATAATAAAGAAATACTTAAAAATAAAATCGCAGAATTAAAAGCACAAAACGAAGGATAAAGAATGAGACATAAACATGGATATAGAAAACTTGGCAGAACTTCATCTCATCGTGCTGCCTTATTAAAAAATTTAACCATAGCTTTAGTAAATAGCGGAAAAATCGAAACTACTCTACCAAAAGCTAAAGAATTAAGAGGTTATGTAGAAAGATTGATTACTAGAGCAAGACTTGGAGATTTTAACGCTCATAGAGCAGTTTTTGCTTCATTACAAGATAAAAACGCTACTAATAAATTAGTAACTGAAATTGCTCCGAAATTCAAAGATCGCAATGGTGGATATACAAGAATCATCAAAACAAGAATTCGCCGTGGTGATGCTGCTGAAATGGCTTTCATCGAATTTGTAGCTTAATCAAATCCTAGCTTTTGCTAGGATTAATACTTCAATTAAATATCCTAAAAATAAAAAGTTTTAAATAATTATTTTAAATAAAATTAAATTCATTTATTTTCTAAAACCCTTGCTAAAAATTCAACTACTTATGCTAATATAAGTTTTTAATTTTTAATTTCAAGGATATGTTATGCAAGAAAACACTCGTTTACGCATTGCGATACAAAAATCAGGTAGACTTTCAAAAGAATCCATAGAGCTTCTTTCAGAATGTGGTGTTAAAATGCATATCCATGAACAAAGTTTGATCGCTTTTTCTACAAATTTACCCATAGATATTTTACGCGTTAGAGATGATGATATTCCAGGGCTTATTTTTGATGGAGTTGTAGATTTAGGCATTATAGGGGAAAATGTTTTAGAAGAAAATGAACTTGAACGCCAGTCTTTAGGAGAAAATCCAAGCTATAAGCTTTTAAAAAAGCTAGATTTTGGATATTGCCGTCTTTCTCTTGCCTTGCCTCAAGAAAATAAATTTCAAAATTTGAAAGATTTTGAAGGCTTAAGGATAGCTACTTCTTATCCACAACTTTTAAAGCGTTTTATGAAAGAAAATGGGATTAATTATAAAAATTGTATGCTTACAGGTTCTGTTGAAGTAGCCCCTAGGGCAAATTTAGCCGATGCGATTTGCGATCTTGTTTCAAGCGGGGCAACTTTACAAGCAAATAATCTTAAAGAAGTGAAAGTCATTTATGAATCTCGTGCTTGTTTGATTCAAAAAGAAAATGCTTTAAATAAAGAAAAACAAGCTTTAGTGGATAAAATTATGTTGCGTGTAGCAGGAGTAATGCAAGCAAGAGAATCCAAATACATTATGCTTCATGCTCCAAAACAAAAGCTTGATAAAATTCAAGCCCTACTTCCAGGAGTTGAAAGACCAACTATCTTACCTTTAGCACACGATGAAAAAAATGTAGCTTTACATATGGTAAGTAAAGAAAATCTTTTTTGGGAAACTATGGAGGCTTTAAAAGAAGAAGGTGCGAGTTCGATTTTAGTTCTGCCTATAGAAAAAATGTTAAAGTGAGTAAAAAATGCAAATTTTAGTATATGATAATTTAGATGAAAAACAAAAAGAAGAAGCATTAAAACGCCCTGCTATAAGTGCGAAAGATGAAATTTCAAAAATAGTAAGTTCTATCATTAAAGAAGTGCAAGAAAAAGGCGATGAAACTTTGATAGAACAAGCTTTAAAATTTGATAAGGCTGAAATTTCTAATATTAAAATCACTCAAGAAGAAATTACTCAAGCAAGTAATCGTTTGGATAAAGATTTACAAGACGCTATTTTAGTAGCTTATGAAAATATCAAAAAATTCCACGAAGCCCAAATCCCACATGAAATCGCTCTTGAAACTACAAAAGGCGTTAAATGTGAGGTTTTAACACGCTCTATAGAAAAAGTAGGACTTTACATACCAGGGGGTTTAGCACCTTTGTTTTCAACGGTTTTAATGTTAGCTATCCCTGCAAAAATTGCAGGTTGTGAAAAAATCGTTTTAGCAAGTCCTGCAAAAATCAATGATGCTGTGCTTTTTTGTGCTAAGCTTTGTGGCGTGGATGAAATTTATCAAATGGGCGGTGCAGGAGCTATAGCAGCTTTGGCCTACGGTACGCAAAGTGTTTTAAAGGTGGATAAAATTTTTGGCCCAGGAAATGCCTTTGTAACCGAAGCAAAACGTCAAGTAAGTAGCGATATAAATGGAGCAGCTATTGATATGCAAGCAGGACCTAGTGAAGTTTTAGTAATAGCTGATGATTTAGCTAATGAAAAATTTGTAGCTAGTGATTTGCTTTCACAAGCTGAACATGGTGCAGATTCTCAAGTGATTTTAGTGTGTTTAAGTCAAGATTTTGCTAAAAAAACAAGCGATGAAGTCCAAAGTCAATTAGAACTTTTACCTCGTAAAGAACTTGCAAGCAAAAGCATTGCTAATTCACGCATTATCATAGCTAAAGATTTAAAACAAGCCTTGGAAATTTCAAATCTTTATGCCCCTGAACATTTGATCATACAAACTCAAAATCCACGTGAACTTTTAAAAGGTGTAAAACACGCAGGATCGGTATTTTTAGGAGCTTATTCCCCAGAGTCTATGGGTGATTATGCAAGTGGAACAAATCATGTTTTACCTACTTATGGGCTTACTAAAACGCATTCTAGTTTAGGTTTGGCAGATTTTAGTAAAAGAATGACCGTTCAAGAATTAAGTAAAGAAGGCTTTTTAGCTTTGGGTAAAAGTGTTGAAATTTTAGCGCAAAATGAGCATTTAGACGCACACAAAAATGCAGTAACTTTTCGTTTAGAGAGCTTAAAATGAGTCAAAAAATCCTTTTTATAGATAGAGATGGCACTTTAATAGAGGAGCCAAAAAGCGATTTTCAAATCGATACTCTTGAAAAATTGCGTTTTGAAAAAGATGCTATACCTACTCTTTTAAAACTAAAAAATTTTGGATTTAAATTTGTCATGGTAAGCAATCAAGATGGTCTTGGAACGCCAAGTTTTCGAAAGGAACATTTTGAAATCGCTCATGAAAAAATGCTTGATATTTTAAAAAGTTGCGGTATAGAATTTCAAGATATTTTTATTTGTCCGCATTTTGAAAATGAAAATTGTGCTTGTAGAAAACCTAAAACCGTTATGTTAGAAGAGTATATCAAACACGAACTTTATAATAAAGAGCAAAGTTTTGTTATAGGAGATCGCGAAAGTGATATGATCTTAGCTTCAAATTTAGGCGTGCATGGTTTAAGATACGGCAAACTTTCTTGGAAAGAAATAGAAAATGAAATTTTAAGTTCTTTTAGAAGTGCGAGTTATCAAAGAACTACTAAAGAAACAGATATAAAAGTAAAAGTGTGCTTAAATGGGGGCAAGGTTAGCATTAAAACAGGTATTGATTTTTTTGATCACATGTTAGAGCAAATCGCTGTACATGGAGGTATAGGGCTTGAAATTTCTTGCAAAGGGGATTTAGAAATCGATGAGCATCATAGCGTTGAAGATGTAGCCTTAGCACTTGGAGCTTGCATCAAAAAAGCCTTAGGGGATAAAATCGGCATTGCAAGATATGGTTTTGCTTTACCTATGGATGAGTGTTTGGCAAGTTGTGCGATGGATTTTTGCAATCGCCCTCATTTAGTCTATAAAGCCAAATTTAAAAAATCTTATTTAGGGGCTTTAAGCACAGAAATGATCGAGCACTTTTTTTATTCTTTAAGCTATGCTATGGGTATAAGTTTGCATTTAAAAGTTAAAGGCAAAAACGATCATCATAAAGCTGAAGGGCTTTTTAAAGCCTTTGCAAAAGCTTTGAAAATGGCAGTAAAAATAGAAAGTGAAAATTTAGCCAGCTCTAAAGGAGTGATATGACTTATCAAAATTTTAAAAATAAACTTGATGCAAAAATTTTTGGTGAAGATTTAAATTATGAAATTCTACTTACAGTACTAAATAACCCTAAACGCTATATAGGATTATTTAGGATTACAAATGCTAAAACAAAACTGATACAAAATATAACTCAAAGTTGTGAAATTAAATTTGGTGATTTTATAGAAGAGATTTTAAGTGAATATATTATTGAAATGGGATATAAAGCATTAGATAAAAATATAGGATTTGATGAAGAAAATAATAAACTTAATGCCGATCAAGTTTTCAATGATGAATATAATATTTACCTTATTGAACAAAAAATTAGAGATGATCATGATAGTACAAAAAAACGAGGACAATATGCAAATTTAATTAAAAAAATCAAAGCTTTAAAACAAAAATTCTCAAATTATCGCATTATTGCTTGTATGTGGTTTAGTGATGATAGTTTAAAGAAAAATAAAAAATTTTATGAAGAACAAATTAACAACAATACAGATGAAAAAGTTGACATTTTTATTTTCTATGGAAAAGAATTGTTTGAAAATCTTTTTCAAAGAATAGATATTTACAATGAACTTATTTCACATCTTAAGAAAAACAAACAAGAAAGAAGTAAGGATATTTTAAATGTTCCAGATTTTGATATAAGTGAAGAAATAAAAAATGCACTTTTAAAAACTAAGAAAAATTATCCAAAATTAATACAAAAGCTACTTTCCAACAAAGAAGAATTTGTAGAACTTAGAAAAGAACTTTTTCCAACAGGTAAAAACTTAAAAGGTTTATAATAATGCAAAAGGATATTATTTTTCAAGGTAATTGTTTAGAAATTTTAAAAACCATTCCGGATAAAAGCATTGATTTGATTTTTGCAGATCCACCTTATTTTATGCAAACACAAGGTGAACTTTTAAGAACCAATGGTAAAGTTTTTAGTGGTGTAAATGATGATTGGGATAAATTTGAATCTTTAAAAGCCTATGATGATTTTTGTAAAATTTGGCTTAGCGAATGTAGACGAATTTTAAAAGACGATGCAAGTATTTGGGTTATAGGATCTTTTCAAAATATTTTTAGACTAGGATATATAATGCAAGATTTGGGCTTTTGGATTCTAAATGATATTATTTGGAACAAACCAAATCCTGTTCCAAATTTTAAAGGGACGAGATTTTGCAATTCCCATGAAACTCTTATTTGGTGTTCTAAACATAAAAATTCAAAATATACTTTTAATTATAAAACTATGAAATTTTTAAATAACAATAAACAAGAAAAGTCAGTTTGGAATATAGGAATCTGTATAGGAAATGAAAGATTAAAAGGAATAGATGGTAAAAAAATTCACTCTACTCAAAAACCTGAAATTTTGCTTGAAAAAATAATCTTATCGAGTACAAAAAAAGGGGATTTAATTTTAGATCCTTTTTTTGGCACAGGAACTACAGGAGCTATTGCTAAAAAATTAGGGAGATATTATATAGGTATAGAGCAAGAGAAATTTTATGTTAAAATAGCAGAATCTCGAATTAGACAAATAAATATAATTGACAATGAAATTACTAGAAACGAACTCGAAACAAAACCCCCAAAAGTAAGTTTAGAAGAGCTTTTGAATGCTGGATTTTTAAGTGAAAATGAAAAATTCTATGATAAAAATAAAAATTATATTTGTTATTTAGTCAATGATAATAAAGTAAGCGATGAGAACGAAATTTTAAGCATACATAAAATGGCAGCAAAATATTTAAACAAAGAAAATCATAATGGCTGGAGTTATTTTTATATTTTTAAGAATGAAAATTTTATAAGTATCGATTCTTTAAGATATGAGTATAAAAATTTTATAAATCCTGAAGGAGTGATATGAAAATCATCATCATTGATACAGCCTGTGCGAATTTGGCATCTTTGAAATTTTGCCTAGATAGATTAGGTTTTAATGCAACTATCAGCAGGGATTTAAAAGAACTTGAAAGTGCGGATAAGCTTTTTTTACCTGGAGTGGGTACCGCAAAAGAAGCGATGAAAAATTTAGAACAATTTAATCTTATTGATTTTATTAAAAATACCAAAAAACCTTTGCTTGGTATTTGTTTAGGTATGCAAATTTTAGGAAATTTTTCCGAAGAATTAAATCAAGAAACCTTAAAACTTATAGATTTTACAACCCAAAAATTTAAAGCTAAAGAAGGCTTTACTTTTCCACATATGGGATGGAATCAAGTTCATAGCTCTCATGCTTTGTTTAAAGGCTTAGAAGGGGCTTATTTTTATTTTGTACATAGTTATTGTGTAGAACTTGGGGAATATACTATAGCAGATTGTGAGTATTCGCAAAAATTTAGCGCAAGTGTAATGAAAGATAATTTTTACGGGGTGCAATTTCACCCTGAAAGAAGTAGCGAAGTGGGGGAAATTTTAATTTCAAATTTTATTAAGGATATAGGATGACTCAAATCATACCCGCACTCGATCTTATAGATGGTGAAGTGGTGCGTCTTGTAAAAGGGGATTACGAACAAAAAAAAGTATATAAATACAATCCCTTAAAGAAATTCAAAGAATACGAAAAAGCAGGAGCGAAAGAACTTCATCTTGTAGATCTTACAGGCGCAAAAGATCCTAGCAAAAGACAACTTGCTTTGATAGAAAAATTAGCCAAAGAAGTCAGTGTCAATTTGCAAGTAGGTGGAGGCATACGCTCTAAAGAAGAAGTTAAAGCTTTGCTTGATTGTGGAGTAAAAAGAGTAGTTATAGGATCTATGGCGATTAAAGATGCGACTTTATGTCTTGAAATTTTAAAAGAATTTGGTAGCGAAGCTATAGTTTTAGCCTTAGATACGATTTTAAAAGAAGATTATGTTGTGGCTGTAAATGCTTGGCAAGAAGCAAGCGATAAAAAGCTTATGGAAGTTTTAGATTTTTATAGCAATAAAGGCTTAAAACACATACTTTGCACAGATATTTCAAAAGATGGCACCATGCAAGGAGTAAATGTAAGACTTTACAAACTTATCCATGAAATTTTTCCTAATATTTGCATTCAGGCAAGTGGTGGAGTAGCGAGCTTAAAAGACCTTGAAAACTTAAAAGGAATTTGTAGCGGGGTTATCGTAGGAAAAGCTTTATTAGACGGAGTTTTTAACGTAGAAGAAGGGATAAGATGCTTACAAAACGCATAATTGCATGTTTAGATGCCAAAGATGGCAGAGTAGTAAAAGGAACACAATTTAAAAACCATAAAGATATGGGAGATATCATAGAGCTTGCTAGGTATTATTCTCAAAATGGTATTGATGAGCTTGTTTTTTATGATATTGCTGCAAGTGCTAGAAAAGAACGCATATCAAGAGAATGGGTAAGTGAAGTAGCAAAAAATATCAACATTCCTTTTTGTGTTGCAGGGGGTATTAAAAGCGAAGAAGATGCAGCTGAACTTTTAGCTAATGGGGCAGATAAAATTTCTATCAATTCTCCTGCTTTAAATGATCCAAGTTTAATCACACGCCTTGCTAAAAGCTTTGGTGTGCAATGCGTAGTAGTAGGGATTGATAGTTTCAAAGATGAAAATGGAAATTTAAAAGTATTTCAATACACAGGCGATGAAAAAACAAGCAAGCATAGTGGAAAAAGCACTTTAGAATGGGTTGAAAAAGTGCAAGATCTAGGTGCAGGCGAAATTGTTTTAAATATGATGAATCAAGATGGCGTTAAAAATGGCTATGATTTAGAACAATTAGAAGCTGTATATAAAATTTGTAAAGTACCTTTGATCGCAAGCGGGGGAGCGGGAAAAATGGAGCATTTTTTAGAAGCTTTTAAACTAGGTATAGATGGGGCTTTAGCTGCTTCCGTTTTTCATCAAAAACTTATAGACATTAAAGAATTAAAAATTTATCTTAAAAATCAAGGCTTAAGTATAAGGATATAATATGCAAAATTTCAAAGAACTTAATGAAAAAATCGCTTGGCAAAAAGTGGATCATCTTTTACCTGTCATCGTCCAAGATGCAAAAACTTGCGAAGTTTTAATGCTAGGCTTTATGAATAATGAAGCCTTAGAAAAAAGCTTAGAAAGTGGCAAAGTAGTCTTTTTTTCACGCAAAAAACAGCGTCTTTGGATGAAGGGTGAAGAAAGTGGAAATTTCTTAAATATCATAGATTTAAGCTTAGATTGTGATAATGACACGCTTTTAATTTTAGCAAATCCTGTAGGACCTACTTGTCATACGGGCGATATTTCTTGTTTTGAAAAAATTTCTAAAAATGCGGATTTTGTTTTTCTAGCCAGACTTGAAAAGCTTATCAATTCACGAAAAAATGCCGATGAAAATACTTCTTATACAGCAAAACTTTTCAAAAGTGGTACAAAACGCATAGCACAAAAAGTTGGTGAAGAAGGCGTAGAAACAGCTTTGGCAGCAACAGTAAAAGATAAAGAAGAGCTTATTTGTGAAGCAGCGGATTTAATGTATCATTTAAGTGTTTTACTTGCAGATGCAAATCTTAGTTTCTCAGATGTGATTTCAAAGTTGAAAGAAAGACATAAAGCTTAAAGCTTTATGTAAATAAATTTGTATCAATGCAAGGCTTCATTAAGTTTGACTGCTTTTTTATTTAAAGCTACTATCATAGCACCACTTATAGAATCTTGACGGAAATGTAGCCCATTTAAACCTTTAAGCTCTAAGCCTTTGTAAATTTCTTTATCAAAATTAAAATAAGGATTAAGTTTAGCAAGTTCCTCAGCATCTTTGAGTAAAAATTTCGTTCCTTCTAGCACCGCAATACCTGCATCAACTATACAATTATCCCCTAAAGGAATTCCTGTCACTGAATTAGCCCCTAAAAGACAAGCCTTACCTACGCTTATAGCATTGCCACTTGTTCCACTTAAAACACCTAAAATCGAAGCTCCTCCACCTACATCAGAACCTTCTCCTACTATAGCACTCGAGCTAATACGCCCTTCAACCATACAAGCTCCTGTTGTGCCTGCATTAAAATTCACATAACTTGCCCCTGGCATGATGGTTGTTCCTGCTGCTAAAGATGCACCCATTCTTACTTTAGAACTTTCTAAAATTCTTGTATTATCCTCAGGGATAATATGCGCTAAAAATCTTGGGAATTTATCAACAAAATCAATTTTTGGATATTGATTGCTCATTTTTAAACGCATTTCATTTGCTCTTAAATACTCAAGCTCGATAGGCTTATCATCACTCCAAGCTACATTGCTTAAAAGTCCAAAAGCTCCATTTAGATTGATACTTCTTAAAGGTACTTTTTTAGTAGAAAGCAAATAAAGTTTTAGATAAACACTTTCTACACTTAAAGGTTCTTTATCTTCAAAAAGACAAACAAAAGCAAATTCATCATCTTTAAATTTATCTTTGATAATCTTTAATAAATCGATATTTTGATGCCCCTCTTCTTCTAAAAAAGGTTTAAAACAAGAAAGTGCAAAATCAATATCTTCTAATTTTAAAGTTTGCACAAACTCGCTCGCATTAAAATCAATCTCCACACCCCTTTGCATAAAAGCTTCAAGCATGATTGCTGCTGAGCCAAAATTTTGCTCGTAATTAATCAAAGCAAAACTTGCTTGCAAGATTTTATTTTTATTTAGCTGTCCTCTATCAAGCCTTGCTATACCAAAAGCTTTAGGTTTTTTATAGCCACTTTTTTGCTCGATTTGTTTGATTAAAAGTAAAAAATCTTCTTTAGTATTAATCATTTTCTTTTCCTTATCCACTTAATTTTTAATGCGAACACGCACTTTTTCCATTCATCACAGGTTGTATAGCAGAATTATCCGCACCACCTTCATTGTTAATCTTTTCTATAAAGCTCCAAATTTTTTCAGTCGCCATTAAATAACGCTTTGAACTCACACTTTCAGGGTGATAAAAACTCACAGGCTTGCCTTCATCTCCACCTTCTCTTACTATCATTTCTATAGGAATTTGTGCTAAAACTTCACTTTTATAAGCTTTTGCCATATCCTCAGCTGTTCCTTTACCAAAAATATCATACTCTTTACCATTATCAGGACATAAAAATCCACTCATATTTTCAATCACACCCGCTATAGGAATGTGAAGTTTATTAAACATATCTAAAGCTCTTTTACTATCGTCTAAAGATACGGTTTGAGGCGTGCTTACACAAACTCCTGCAGTAATAGGAATACTTTGTGCAGAAGTAATTTGCGCATCGCCTGTTCCTGGAGGCATATCTAAAAACAATACATCAAGTTCAGGCCAAATCACATCAGCTAAAAGTTGCTCGATTGCTTTCATAATCATAGCTCCACGCCACATAAGACCTTGACCCTCTTCGATCAAAACCCCCATACTCATCATATAAACACCATGAGTTAAAATAGGCTTTAATCTCTGCCCTACTACTTCAGGCTGAGTTTTGGTTTCACCTAGCATTCTTGGAATATTTGGCCCATAAATATCCGCGTCTAAAATCCCCACTCTTTTTCCCATTTTAGCCATGGAAATTGCTAAATTTACCGTAGTTGTAGATTTACCCACACCACCTTTTCCACTTGAAACCATGATGAAATTTTTTACTTGTGGAGCGATATTTTTTCCACTTCTTGAATTACTTTTTTCTTCAGGAAATTTTGGAGCGATGATATTAAGTTCGATATTTTTTAAAGCCAAACTCGATAAAGCTTCAGTAGCATTTTTACGAATTTCATTAACTACTTCAGGATTTGCTGAAACGATTTCTATATCAATGAATACACCATCATCTTGAATTTTAATATCTTTTACAAAGTTAAAACTCACTATATCCTTTTCAAAACCAGGATATTTTACAGTTTTTAATTTCTCTAAAATTTGTTCTTTCATGTTTTTTCCTTATCTTTTAAAAAAATCAATTTTACTAATAAAATGATAAAATTTAGCTTTTTATAAGTGTATAATATGGTAACATTATAAAAACCAACAATATTAAAAAGAGGAATGAAAAAATGAGTGAAATGAGCCTCATTATGTTAGCAGCTGGAAATTCTACTCGTTTTAACACAAAGGTAAAAAAACAATTTTTACGACTTGGAAATGACCCTCTTTGGCTTTATGCAACAAAAAATTTAAGCTCTTTTTATCCTTTTAAAAAAATAGTTGTTACCTCTAGTAATATCGCTTATATGAAAAAATTTGCTAAAAACTATGAATTTATAGAAGGTGGTGATACCAGAGCAGAATCCTTAAAAAAAGCCTTAGCGCTCATAGATAGTGAATTTGTTATGGTAAGTGATGTAGCAAGGGTATTGGTGAGTAAAAATTTGTTTGATCGTTTGATTGAAAATTTAGATAAAGCAGATTGTATTACCCCTGCTTTAAAAGTTGCAGATACAACACTTTTTAACAATGAAGCCTTACAAAGAGAAAAAATCAAACTCATTCAAACCCCTCAAATTTCTAAAACCAAATTGCTTAAAAAAGCTTTGGATCAAAACCTAGAATTTACAGATGATAGTACAGCTATAGCTGCAATGGGTGGAAAAATTTGGTTTGTTGAAGGTGAAGAAAATGCAAGAAAACTAACCTTTAAAGAAGATCTTAAAAAGCTTGATTTACCTAAACCTAGCTTTGAAATTTTTACTGGCAATGGTTTTGATGTGCATGAATTTGGAGAGAATCGCCCTTTGCTTTTAGCAGGAGTGCAAATTCATCCTATTATGGGGCTTAAAGCACACAGCGATGGAGATGTTTTAGCTCACTCTTTAACCGATGCGATTTTAGGTGCTGCAGGACTTGGAGATATAGGAGAGCTTTATCCTGATACTGATATGAAATTTAAAAATGCCAACTCCATGGAGCTTTTAAAACAGGCTTATGATAGAGTCAGAGAAATAGGTTTTGAACTCATTAATATAGACATTTGCGTCATGGCACAAAGCCCTAAACTTAAAGACTTTAAACAAGCTATGCAAAGCAATATAGCTCATACTTTAGATTTAGATGAATTTAGAATCAATGTTAAAGCCACAACAACGGAAAAATTGGGTTTTATTGGAAGAAAAGAAGGTATGGCGGTGCTTAGTAGTGTAAATTTAAAATATTTTGATTGGACAAGATTATGAAAGTTTTAATTATTGAAAATGAAATTTATCTAGCGCAAAGCATTAGCATTAAACTAAGTGATGCTGGATATAGCTGTGAAATTATAAACTCGTTTGATGAATACAATGGTGCAAAATACTATGATATTGTACTGCTTTCTACAAATACTAATAATTTTCTAAAAGCCGTAGGTCAGTTTAAGCATAGTATTATTATTTTGCTTATTTCTTATATAAGCACAGATACAGTTTCAAATCCTTTGAAATTAGGTGCTAGTGATTATATTCAAAAACCCTTTATGATAGAAGAGCTGATTAGAAAAATAAAGCATTATCAAGATTTTAGAAAACTTTCAATCCTTAATAAAGCTTATCAAAGCTATATCAAATCAAGATTAGAAACAATCAAAATTCCAGAGTATAATTATAAAAAATTAAAACTTCCATTGATATTAAAATCCAACAAGCAAAGCAGTGCTGATGCTTTTGTTTTTAATTATGCAAATGAATGTGACATTACTCTTTCTTTTATTGATTTAACATCTACAAATTCAGTTGAAAAAGTTATGAAACTTCCCACAGAAAACAATCTCTTATTTTTGAGTAATTTTCAAGCATTAAAAGCAGCAGAAAAGGAAAAACTCCTAGATTTTATACAAAACAAAAATGTTATTTTGCATACCAATTCAAATACAGATGATTTAAAAATAAACTGCATTAATTTAAATGATAATGAAAAAAATATCGATAGCAATGAAATTTTAACCATAGATGAGTATGTAAAATATGTTATTATAAACTACCAAAATATATTTCCTGATACTGATCTTTCAAAAAAATTAGGCATTTCACGTAAATCTTTATGGGAAAAAAGGAAGAAATATGAAATCAGCAAGAAAAAATAAAAACATTACCATAGATCAAAATGAATTTGGCATCTTATCACTTATTAAAGAAGGTTTGCTAGGCACTTGCACTCATTTAATGAATGAAAAAGAAGTCAATGAAATCATTAAATCAGGAAAATTTAAAGGAGAAAGTTTTCCCTATCCCTTAAGCTTTGCACCAAAAAATGCTGAAGAAGCACTAAATGATATAAAATCTGGCGATAGAATCGATCTCATACTAGATGAAAAAGTAGTAGGACATATAGATTTTAAAAGCCAATTTAAAAATAATAAAAAATTTTCTGATATTTTCAATCCCAACACTTGCTCTCTAAAAGACATAGGAACAACTTGCATAAGTGGAAAAATAGAAATTTACAATTCTCAAATTAAAAAAATAAAAGAAAATTTTCAACAAATCAAAAACAATCTTAATGCACAAAAAATTACCGCTATAGTTTCAAGTTTTGATCCTTTGCATCGTGCCCATGAAAGAATGTTTCGTTGGACTATTGATAAAGCAGATTTAGTTGTAATTTTTCTTGTAGAATCTTTTGATACAAATGGGTTTGAATTCGAACTTAAAGAAGCTTATTTGAAAAAATTTATTCAAAACTATCTTCCACCGGATAGAATTTTCATTTTTCCATTAAAAAATATTAATATTTTTCACGCTCATTTAAATCCTGGCCTAGAAAGCATTATCGCAAAAAGTCTAGGTTGTACCAAACTAGTAGTAGGACAAAATCATACAGGACTTGGAATGTTTTATGATGATAATCAACCAAAAACCATACTTGATGATTTTTCCAAGGACTATGGCATAGAAGTGATTGTTTTGCCTGAATTTGTATTTTGCGATCAATGTCGCATGATTGTTAGCACAAGATCTTGCCCTCATGGTTGTCATCACCATTTGCACTATAATTCTCAGTCTTTAAAAGATTTGTTAAGAGCGGGCATCATTCCTCCAGCAATTTTCATGCGTAAGGAAGTATCTAGTGTTATTTTAACTTCTCTTTTTCCAAATAGATTAAAAAATATGCAAAAAATTTATAATGAGCTTTTTCCAACTGATGGAATTTTAGAATACAAAAATGATGAAGAATTTTATCAAAAACTTTTAGAAATTCATCAAATGTCTTATATGGTGTAACAAAATGCAAAAATTATTTTTAACTTTTTTTTATTCAGGTTCTATAAAAAAGGCAAGTGGGACTTTTGGTACTATCGCTGCTTTAATACCTGCTTTTTTTATACTTAAATATCTTGGGATTAATACTTTGTTTTTACTAAGTATTTTAATTTTTGTTGCAAGTATTCGTGTTATAGATGATTATGAAAAAAAAACAGGAATTCACGATGACAAACACATAGTTATCGATGAAGTTGCTGGGGTTTTTCTTGCTTGTGCTATTGCAGCAAGTGTTGAAAACTCGATAGTCAATTTTATTTTGGCTTTTGTTTTATTTAGACTCTTTGACATTACAAAACCTTCTATTATTGGCAAGATAGATAAAAAAGTCAAAGGCGGACTAGGTGTAATGCTTGATGATATGCTAGCAGGATTGTTTGCTGGACTTTTAAGTGCGGTAATTTATGGATTTTTACTTAAATTTAATTTAGTTTTTTGGGATATAAATTTAAAGGATTTATTTTGAAATTTTGCTTAAATTAATTAAATTTTAAATTTTATTCTTATATAATTTAGTCTTTAATTTCAAAAAAGGAAAATATAAATGGCAAACCATAAATCTGCTGAAAAAAGAGCAAGACAAACTATTAAAAAAACAGAAAGAAATAGATTCTATAGAACAAGACTTAAAAATATAACTAAAGCCGTAAGAGAAGCTGCAGCAAATGGAGATAAAAATGCTGCTAATGAAGCTTTAAAAGTAGCTAATAAAAGCATTCATGCTATGGTAAGTCGCGGTTTCATTAAAAAACAAACTGCTTCTCGCCGTGTAAGCCGCTTAGCCCTTTTAGTAAATAAAATCGCATAATTTTCTATATAGTTTTTAATGTTAGCTAGCAAACTAGATCCTTTTTTAAAACGCTTTGAAGAGTTAAATTCTCTTCTTAGCAGTTCTGATATACTCAACGATATCAGTAAAATGACTACACTCTCTAAAGAACAAAAAAATTTAGAACCTATCGTTTTAAAAGCTAAAGAGTATTTAAAAACTTTAGACAATATAGAAGAAAATAAAGCTTTGCTAAACGATCCAGAACTTGGGGAACTTGCAAAAGAAGAACTAAAAACTTTAGAAGAATTAAAACCAAAACTTGAAGAAGAGATTAAAATTTTACTTCTTCCTAAAGATCCAAATGATGAAAGAAATATTTTTCTTGAAATTCGTGCAGGTACAGGTGGCGATGAGGCATCTTTATTTGTAGGAGATCTTGTAAAAGCTTATGCAAGATATGCTGAAAATCGCGGCTATAAACTTGAGATTGTAAGCTCTAGTGAAGGAAGTGTAGGTGGATTTAAAGAAATCATCATGCTTGTTAAAGGAACAGGGGCTTATTCAAGACTTAAATATGAAGGTGGAACGCACCGTGTTCAAAGAGTTCCTCAAACAGAATCCCAAGGACGCGTGCATACTTCTGCTATCACCGTGGCAGTAATGCCAGAAGTTGATGATATAGAAATTGAAATCAATCCAAACGATCTTAAAGTTGATGTTATGCGATCTTCAGGACATGGTGGACAAAGTGTAAATACTACTGATTCGGCTGTTCGTATCACTCATATCCCTACAGGTATAGTTGTAGTCAATCAAGATGGAAAAAGCCAACACAAAAATAAAGAAAGTGCGATGAAAGTCCTAAAAGCAAGGCTTTATGAAATGCAAGAAAGTGAAAGACTAGCAAAAGAAAGTGAAGCAAGAAAATCACAAGTAGGAAGCGGAGATAGAAGCGAACGCATTCGCACTTACAATTTTCCACAAAATCGTATCAGTGATCATAGAATAAATCTTACTTTATATCGCTTAGATGCCATTATGCAAGATGGGCTTTTTGATGAAATCATAGAACCTTTAATCACTCATCATCAAGCCCAAGCTTTACAAGAACAAAATTTATAAGATTTTATATAAATTAATGCTTATGTGGGAATTTATGTGGATTTCCACTAGCACCTACATGTGAAACATTTCCATTTTCTATATCATAAGCTTGACCAAAACCTTTTACAAAGCGTCCTTTTTTAAATTCAAGCTTTACTAGATGAAAATCAAGCATCTTGCGTATAGTTTTAATGCCTCCTTCTCCTCCGGTTTGTTTTTCAAACTCATCATAAATTTGATCAAATCTTTCACCTCTCTCTAAAAAGCTTGCATTTACTCTATAGCGCAATCTTTTGCGAAGTATCACAGAAGCAGCTTTACTCTCATCCTCTAAAAACATTATTTCTATATTGTTTGGATTTACTTTGATGTTGTTAAAATGTTCGCTTACTTCACTTATATAAATATAATTTCCCCATTGTGTACTTACAAAAGGTGCATACGAGCAAACAACTTCTCCATTTGCATTTAAAGTTGCCAAAGCTACAGAATTAAAACTTAGCATAAATTCATTTAATTCTTTTTCTACGCTACTAAAATTTTGCTCGCTCTTTGCACTCATGCAAAGGGATATTATAGTATCTTTAATCGTGTTTTCATCGGCTTTTTTAGGAAATTCCACTCGTAAATTTTCTTTATCATTGTAAACAAGATCTAAGCCATTAAAATCAACACTTTTTAGAAAAACATCTTGCACTTGCTCAATACCACCAAATTTTTTACAAAGATCAACTAAATTTGATTTATGATGATCATTCATATGAGAAATAATGCTTTCAAAATTCATTTTTATCCTTTCTTGATTTTAAAATAAAATATTAAAAAAAATGGTATCAATTATCAAATTAAAAATAACTTAAAATATAAAAATTATCTATTTTAACAAAAATTTATACTAAATTAAGTTAATAAAGGATAAATTTCGTTCTAAATTATTATGATATAAATTATCATTATTTATTTTATTTAAGGAGTAAAATTTGCACCCAAATAAAAAAGCTTTTAAATTATCTTTATTTGCATTATTACTAATAACTAATTTAAATGCACAAGAATCAAATGAAGCCATCAATCTACAAAAAGTTGTTGTTAGTGCAACAGGTTTTGAGCAAGATGCGGACTCAAATTTACGCAATGTAATCAGCATAGAAGGCAAAGATCTGCAAAATAAAGGTTATGTTTCCTTAGAACAAGCCTTAGAAAGAATTTCGGGTATTAGCTTTGTAAATTTTGGACTTGGACGCAATATAGATATGCGTGGACAAGGAGATAAATCCAATATAGCTGTAAAAGTTATGATCGATGGACGTGCTATTAATGTTCTTGATAATTCCCATGGTGTAACCCCGCTAGATAGTATCAATTTAGATAATGTAGAACGCATAGAAATCATACCTGGGGGTGGATCTGTGCTTTATGGAAGTGGTACTAGAGGGGGCGTGATTAATATCATTACAAAAAAACAAAAATCAGATGCTTTTGCTATAAATTTAAAAAGCAGTGCTTATGATCATGGTGGAATAGGTGGAAATTTAGGTATCAATGGCGCCAAACAAATAAATGAAAATTTAGCTTTTAGCTTTGATATACAAAGTTTTAACCTTGATGGATATCAAGAAGGTTATAATGAAAAAGGTTATTTTATCAACACAAAAACCTATATTGATATCAATGATAATAGCGATTTAACTTTGGGGTATAATTATTTTAAAAGCAAAAATACCAGCAGTGGCTATCTAACAAAAGCACAAGCTCAAAGCGATCCAACTCAAAAAGGCAATAGTGACAATATCACACAAATCAATCGCCCTGAAATTTCTTTGGATTATCATTACTATTTTGATGATATATGGGAATTTAACCTAGAAGCTTTTTGGCAAAATCAAAAGATCAACTATCTAAAAGATGTTTCTGAAATGAGCTCTATGGGGCTAAGCGTCCCTGTATATCAAAATGGAAGTGGTTTTGAAGACACGCTTACAGGGATAAGTTTAAAAAACAAACTAAATTATGCAAATAATTCTTATTTTATTTTTGGTTATGAATTTGCAAACCATGATGCAAAAAGAACAAGTATTATTCATTATGATGTAAATAGTCCTAGTTTTCAAATGAGTCACACCATGACAACGCTTATGGATATGGATAAACAAAGCCATTCTATTTTCGCTCTTGATTCTCATGAATTTAATGATATTTTTAGTATTTCAGGTGGAGCAAGATATGAATATAGTCTTTATGACACAAATAGAAATTACACTAGCAATATGATTATATCAAGCGTTCCTAGACCAAGCACTCCAGAGCTTTTTTCAACCGATGATACAAGTCATAACTTCGCCTTTGAAATCACTCCAAATTTTAAATACTCAGACACAGGAAAGCTTTATATCAAATACGAAAGAGGTTTTGTCTCTCCAAGTCCAGCACAATTTGTCAATAAGGATCAAAAAACTCAAAAGTATTATTCTGCAAATTTAAATCCTGAGATCTTTGATACTTTTGAACTAGGAATTGATGATTTTTGGTGGGATTTTTACGGCTTTAATCTAACTTTATTTTACACCCTAAGCAAAGATGAAATTTCTTATCTTGGAAACCCTCACGCAACAGGTGGAGGATTTTGGCAATATTATAATATAGATCAAACTCGCCGTTTAGGAGTAGAATTAAGTCTGAGTCAAAATTTTTTAGATGATGATTTAATCCTTAGAGAAAGTCTAACTTATCTTGATGCTAAAATTTCTAAAGGTGTTAATGACGGCATGAGAATTCCTTATGTTTCAAAAATCAAAGCCACAGCTGGGCTCGAATACGCTTGGAATAAAAATTTCTCAAATTTTATTGATTTAACCTATTTTTCTAGAGCAAAAGATGGTGGAACTATAGATGAAAATACAGGAAAAATGTCTAAAAATTCTTGGATAAGGGATTATTTTTTAACAGATATTGGTATGAAATATAATTATAAAAAATTACAAATTTTAGCAGGAATTCGCAATCTTTTCGATAAAAGATACTACACATACCAAGACAGTATAAATGATCAATACCTAGTTGGGAATGGCAGAAACTACTATGTTGAATTTAAATACGCATTCTAAAATTTTAGTGATTATAGGGCTTTTTGTAGCTTATATAATCGCTTCTTTTACAGCACTTTGCTTAGGAGATGAGAATTTAAACCCAAAAGAACTTTTTTCATATATCTTTAGCCAAGATGAAATTTTAAGACAAATCATCATAGATGGACGCTTGCCACGCATTATAATGGCGATTTTAATCGGTATGCTTTTAGCTAGTAGTGGGGCTATCACTCAAAATGTATTTTCAAATCCTATAGCCGATCCTTATATTATAGGTATAGCTTCTGCAGCAACCTTTGGAGCGGTTTTGGCGTATTTGTTAAAATTGAATGATTATTATTATGGAATTTTAGGTTTTGTTTGCTCTGCCTTTTTTGCCCTAGGAGTTTTTAAAATTTCTTCTAAAGCTTCTATAGCAACTTTACTCATTATCGGCATAGCAGCTTCATCTTTTTTAGGAGCTTTTACTTCTTTTTTCACCTATCTTATAGGCGAGGATTCTTTTAAAATAGTCGCTTGGCTTATGGGAAATATAGGCAATGCTTCTTGGTTTCGTGTGGGAATTTTAATCTTGCCTTTAATTTTTTGTTTGTTTTATTTTTACGCTCATAAAAACGAATTAAACATACTTTTAAGCGGAGATGATGAAGCTAGAAATCTAGGGGTAAATGCTCAAAAATTAAAGATAAATTTACTCATTGTTTCATCCTTGGCTGTATCTTTTGCGGTTGCTTTTAGCGGACTTATAGGCTTTGTTGGGCTCATCATTCCTCATACCATAAGACTTTTGCTTAAAAATTATGATAATGCCTTAGTTATCCCTTTATGTACAGCATTTGGAGGATTATTTTTACTTATTTGTGATACTTTAGCAAGAACTCTTTTAGCCCCTGTGCAAATTCCGATTGGAATCCTAACTGCATTTTTTGGAGCTCCTATTTTTTTATACTTGGCTTTAAGCGCTAGGAGATTTTTATAATGCTAAAAATACAAGATTTAAGCTTTGCTTATCACCAAAAAGATTTACTAAAAAACATTCATTTAGAACTTAAAAATCAGGCTTTTATAGGAATTTTAGGGCCAAATGGCTCGGGCAAAAGCACTCTTTTAAAACTTATACTTAAAAATTTAAGTCCAAATAAAGGAGAGATAAGTCTTTTTAATACAAATATCAAAGATTTTTCTCTTAAAGAATTTGCCAAAATTTGCGGCTTTGTGCCTCAAAAATCAGAATTAAACACCCCTTTAAAAGTCATCGATGTGCTTTTAATGAGCAAATATGCAAATTTAAAACACGCTTTTAGTTCTTATTCTAAAGAAGATATTTTAGAAATTAAAGAATTTGCTAAGGATTTAAGACTTGAAAATTTTCTAGAAAGAAGCATACTTTCTTTAAGTGGGGGTGAATTTCAAAGAATGCTTTTGGCAAGAGCTTTGCTTAAAAAGCCAAAAATTCTTTTTTTAGATGAACCCACTTCAGCCCTTGATTTAAACTATGCTATAGAGCTTTTAACTCTTTGCGAAAAACTAGTTAAAGAAAAAAATATAGCCGTTGTTTCTATCTTGCATGATTTAAATTTAGCTTCTATGTTCTGCGATAAAATCCTTTTTTTAAAAGAAGGGGAGATAAAGTATTTTGGAACGAGCAAAGAGCTTTTTACTCAAGAAATTTTAAAAGAAATTTATGATTTAAACTGCGAGATTATTTATAAAAATTCTAAACCTTATATTTTAGCTTTAAAGGAGAAAAAATGAAAAAAATTTTAATTATTATGAGTTTGTTTTTAATCACACTAAATGCAAAAGAACGCCTTGTAGTGCTTGATCCTGCAAGCATAGAAACCCTTTTTATGCTTAAGGCTGAAGATCAAATCGTAGGCATTGCCACTTTACAACACTCAAATATCTATCCTAAAGATCAAACCTCAAAACTTACAAGTGTAGGCACTTTTTCAAATCCTTCGCTTGAAAAAATAGTAGCATTAAAACCAAGTTTGGTGATTTTAAGCTCTTATTCTTTAAATTTAGAAGAAGGACTTAAAAATTTTGGTATCAAAAGTATCAATTTAAAAGCCGAGCGTTTAGAAGATATAACAAAAAATATCACA
Organism: Campylobacter sp. BCW_6889; assembly: GCF_001762535.1. NCBI lineage: Bacteria > Pseudomonadati > Campylobacterota > Epsilonproteobacteria > Campylobacterales > Campylobacteraceae > Campylobacter > Campylobacter sp. BCW_6889. Next base: position 53,907 of record NZ_MJWZ01000064.1, read on the forward strand.
ACCTTAGGCCAAATCACCAAAAAAGAAAAAGAAGCAGAGCTTTTAAAACAAGAATTTACCCAAAATTTAAAAAAATTAAGCGATAAACCCCTAAATAAAAGTGCGATTTATCTTTATTCTAGTAACCCTTTAATGGCCTTTAATGATAATTCTTTAATAGCTGATATTTTAAGACTTATAGGGATTAAAAATTTAAGCCCGCAAAGTCAAATTTCAAGACCTGTTATATCAGCAGAATATATACTGAAACAAAATCCAGACATACTCATTCTTGGAATTAATGCTAAAAACAACCTTTTAGATACAAATGCTTTATTGAAAAATACCAAAGCAGTTAAAACAGGAAGTATTTATTTTAACAAAGATACACATATATTATTACGTCTTAGTCCTAAGATAATAGATAGAATTCAAGAATTTAAAACAAAGCTAGAAAATAACAATTTTTAATCACCCAATCTTGCTTTAAAAAATTCACAAGTTTGACAAAGTTTTTCTATGCGTTTATCTTCTTCAAAAGCTTTTTTCATCATCTTTATACGCGGTGATTTAAAAAGCTTATCAAAGTTATTTTCAAAAACATTTCCCAAGTTAATATCTGCTTTAGCATCCAAACAGCAAGGCACTAAACTTCCATCACTTAAAATCCCAATTTGCTCTTTTAAAGCATGACATTTTCCTTTTTTATAAAGGGGTTTGTCTTTTAAATTTGGCCATTTAAAAAGTTTATTTTGATGAAGCAAAATATGTCTTTGCAAGCGATTTTTACTTAAGTTTGTATCGATCTTAACTTCAAATTCTTTAGCTAAAAACTCATAAATTTTTAAATTTGACTTAGGTGCTTTAAAATTAGCATCTAAATTCCAAAGTCTTAGATTGATAAAAGAAAGGCTTTTTTGCTCTAAATGCTTTTTGCAAAGTTCTAAAATAGGCTTAAAATACTGTTCTAAAGAAATTTTGCTTTGACTTAAAAAAGACATTAAAGAAATATTGATTTGATGGATATTCTCATACCCTAACAATAAAGCTTGATTTTTAGAATTTAGATAAAAGCCACTTGTAGTGATTTCAAGTTTCATAGCTTCACCTTTTGCGATTTTTAGATAATTTTCCAAATTAGGTAAAAGCAAAGGATCACCCAAAAGATGAAAGGTAAAAAGCTCAGCTTTATTAGAAATTTCATAAGCTAAGTTTTGAAATTTTTCTTCACTCATTACCCCGCGAATTCCTTTTTGAGAAGGACAAAAATCACATTTTAAACCACAAATATCGCTTAATTCTATATATATTTTTTTAAATTTCATTATATTTCCTAGAGTAAACATTTTACCAAAATTTATGAAATTTATTAAAATATGTAACATTTTTATCGATATTTTTATCTTTTTTATTTCTCTTCTTTATTTTTAAATATATTAAACAAAAATCACACTATACTTAAATAAAAATCTAAAATTAAGGAAGGGTTTATGCAAGAGCTTACTCGCACGAAAAAAATTCGCTCTATTATTGCTGCAAGTAGCGGAAATTTAGTAGAGTGGTTTGATTTTTATATCTATGCTTTTACAGCAACTTATTTTGCTCATACTTTTTCAACTTCAGATAATCCTGTTATCCAGCAAATCAATGCCTTTGGGGTTTTTGCAGCAGGATTTTTTATGCGTCCTATAGGCTCTTGGCTTTTTGGCTCTTTAGCTGATAAAGTAGGTCGTAAAAAATCTATGGTTATATCAGTGGTTTTAATGGCTTTAGGCTCTTTTATGATAGCAGCCTTACCAAGCAAAGATACAGTGGGCGATCTTGCTATTATCTTGCTTTTAATAGCAAGACTTATTCAAGGTCTTAGTGTAGGCGGGGAGTATGGCATAGCAGCTACTTATCTTTCAGAACTTGCTACGGAAGGAAAACGCGGTTTTTACTCATCTTTTCAGTATGTAACCCTAATAGGTGGTCAACTTTTGGCCGTTGCAAGCATTAGTATAATGTTTTTATTTTTTAGCATTGATGATATGAAAGATTATGCTTGGAGAATACTTTTTGTAATAGGCGGAATTTTAGCACTAGGCTCGCTTTTTGTAAGAAAAATGATGAATGAAAGTGCTACAAAACTTCACCAGCATGAAGATCGTGGTACTTTAAAGGCATTATGCAAATCTTGGAAACCTTTTTTAATGGTACTTGGGGTTACTTCTGGAGGTTCTTTAGCTTTTTATACTATTACAACTTATACTAAAACTTTTATGGAAAATACGGGTATGGATAAAATGCTTGTTAATAATCTTTTCTTAGGTGCTTTATTTATACTAATGATCATTCAACCTCTTTTTGGATATATAGGAGATAAAATAGGTCACAAACGATCTTTAATTGTATTTTGTATTTTGGCATTGGTAGGAATTTATCCTATTTTTTCACTTATAGCCAATAACGCACAAAATAATCCTTCTTTGACATTTATGTTGGTGGTATTATTGTTTGTTATTTTAAGTTTTTATACTTCAGTTGCTGGGATTTTTAAAGCAAAACTTTTTCCTGAACATGTAAGAGCTTTAGGGACAGGTTTAGGTTATGCTATTTCAAATGCTGTTTTTGGAGGATCTGCTCCTTGGGTTGCTTTACAATTTAAAAATGCAGGTATAGAAAATGGCTTTTTTATCTATATAGCTATTTTTACAATCATCATGCTTATAGCTACTTTATGCTTGCCTAAAAAATCAGAGCTTAATTAATTTTAACGCTTTTAAAGAAAGTGCCGAAAGCGCGGTACTTTCTAACTCTTTTAAGGTTTTAAATTCATAATTTTTATTTTCATTGTTTAAAATTTGATGATAAACCTTGATATGAAGTTTATACTTAGTATAGCCGTGCTTAAACTCCCCTATAAAACTCATATCTTTAGAAAGTTTATACTCTCCTTCTTTAAAAAAAGGAAAATTATACATACCCTTATAAAGCTTATCTTGGCTTTTCTGTATCGCAAATTTTTTATTAAATTCAAACAAAAAAAGATTTAAATTTAAACTCTCATAAAGTATTTTTTTAACTCTTGGATAAAACTCTGTATTAAATTTACCTTGACAAAAATCATACAAAGGACAAATTCCACACTTTGCATTTTTACTCACACAAACCAAAGCCCCTATATCAAGCAAAGCTTGGTTATGATCAAAGGCATGATTTAAATTTAAAAGCTCTTTAGCTCTTTTTTCAAGTTCTTTCATACTAGGATTTTCCAAAGCAAAAAGACGAGAAAACACACGGCGTATATTACCATCAACAAAAGAAACTTTTTGATCATAGCCAAAACAAGCTATAGCGCCTGCTGTATAAGCTCCTATACCGCTTAATTTTTTTAGATCCTCAACTTCTTTGGGTAATTTAGCTTCAAACTTATCCACGCATTCTAAGGCTACCTTTTTTAAATTTCTAGCACGAGTATAGTAACCAAGCCCTTGCCAAGCCTTTAAAAGCTCATTTTCATTGGCTTTAGCTAAACTTTGCAAAGTAGGAAATTTTTGCAAAAAGGGAAAATAAAACCTTTCTAAAACTGATTTAACTTGAGTTTGTTGAAGCATAATTTCGCTGATATAAACCCCATAAGCTCTATCAATATGCTTTAAATTTTCATCACAATTTTGACTTTGTAAATTACGCCAAGGCAAAGTTTTGCGTCCATTTTTTTCATACCAAAGAAGTAAATTTTCTTGTAGTTTTTCAAGCTCTTTTTTTTGCATAAATGAGAGTATAACAAAAAATTTTAAAATTTTTTGCTAAAATTAGCTCAAATTAAATTATTAAGGATATCCATGTTAGCTTTTTTTAAAGGTTTAGGTATAGGTTTTTTATGTTTATTACTTTTTGTTGCAGGAGTAGTTTTTAATGTAGAATTTTTAGGCAAAAAAGACTCTAATCATGATTTATATTTTTCAAGAAATATAGAAGTAAGCAATACGCTAAAACCCGATATTTTATATGCAAATATTAATTTTTGGGCAAATGAAAATTTAAGCTCAAAAATCACATTAGATAATAGTGAAAAAGCCGAAATCACAAATACTTTCAATCAAATTTTAGAACGCTCAAAAAAAGAAAATTTTTGTAGCGGAGGAAGTTTTTCTTTAGAGCCTAATTTTTCCTATAAAGATGGTATACAAACTCCAAAAGGTCAAAGATTTGATGCGAATTTAGAATGTGAATTTAAAGAAAACCGACTTGCAGATTTTAACAAGCTTTTAAATGACATCAATTCTATCATAGCTAAAAATAATTTCATCAGCGTTTCAACACCAGCCATACAAACAAGATTTTCAAAAGATACACTAAACAACAACAAAGAAAATCTCTACAAAGAGCTTTTAAAAACATCATACAAATATGAAAAAACTTACTCTTTAGATCTTAATAAAACTTGTGTATTGAAAAATTTACAAGTAAATACAAATGCCAATATCGCACCTAGAATGTTAAATGCAAAATCTGACAATATAGAACTTTCATCTCCAATTATCAGCGAAAAAGAACAAATTTTAAGCGCGAAAGCTTTATTTATTTGCAAATAACTTAAGGCAAAATAAACTCCTTTTAAGTTTATTTTGCTATACTTTTATCTTCAATTCTTTCAGAAATTTATGCGGGAATAGCTCAGGGGTAGAGCACAACCTTGCCAAGGTTGGGGTCGCGAGTTCGAATCTCGTTTCCCGCTCCATAATCACCCGCCCGGGTGGTGGAATTGGTAGACACAAGGGACTTAAAATCCCTCGGAATTTTTCTTCCGTGCCGGTTCAAGTCCGGCCTCGGGCACCACTTTTTCAACATTATCAGGGCGACATAGCCAAGCGGTAAGGCATGGGCCTGCAAAGCCTTGATCTCCGGTTCGAATCCGGATGTCGCCTCCAAAAGGCAAAACTTTACTTTATCGGGAGATGGCTGAGTGGTCGAAAGCGGCGGTCTTGAAAACCGTTGAGGGTCACACCTCCAGGGGTTCGAATCCCTTTCTCCCGGCCACCAAGACTTTCTAGTTTATCAAGCTTATATCATTCCTGAAATTATAAAGGATGCTACAAATGAAAAATAATACTTCGGTCTTACTATTTTTGTTATATCCTAAAAAACTTAGAAAAACTATGACTAATATAACTAAAAATAAGAAATAAAATGGAAAATTTAGAATTTATTATCTTAAAACAAAAATATAAAATTTTAAAAATATGTCAAATTTTAAAATACAAGGCAGGCAAATGAAAGAATTTTATATGAATTTAGCTTTAAATGAGGCTTGGAAATATCAGTTTTTAACCTATCCGAATCCGGCTGTAGGCTGTGTAATCTTAGATAAAAATGGAAAAATTTTAGCCATAAAAGCTCATGAAAAAGCTGGATTAGCTCATGCAGAACTTAATGCCATAACTCATGCTTTTAAAAGTTTAAGACCTGAAATTTCATTGCCTAAAGAAGCAAACGCTTTACATGAGTTTATTTGCAAAAACCATCAAGGTGTATTTAAAGATAGCATAGCTTTTGTCACACTTGAGCCTTGCTCTCATCAAGGAAAAACGCCTCCTTGCGCAAAACTCTTTAGCGAGCTAGGTTTTAAAAAAATTTTCATCAGCGTTAAAGATGAAAATAAAATCGCAAGTGGTGGGGCTGAATTTTTAAAAAAACAAGGCATAGAGGTTGAATTTGACATACTTAAAGAAGAAGGAAAAAAACTTTTAAAACCTTTTTTAAAATGGCAAAAAGGGCAATTTAAACTTTTTAAATTAGCCCTTTCTATGAATGGCTCGCCTTTTGGCAAAATCGTAAGCAATGAGCTAAGTCGCACTTATGCACATAAAATTAGAGCGGTGATTGATTTGCTTGTAGTCGGCGGAGAAACCATAAGAAAAGATCATCCTATACTAGATGCTAGGCTTTGCAAAGCAAAAGCGCCTAATCTTTGTATCTTAAGCCGTCAAAATATAGATAATTTTGATAAAAATATCCCTTTATTTAAAGTTCCAAACCGCCAAATTTATACCCAAATTCCAAGTGAAGCTAAATTTTTAATGTATGAGGGTGGAGAAAATTTTCTCAAAATCTTTAAAGATGAAATAGATATGTTTTTGATTTTCCAAAGTTCAAGTTTAAATGATGAAAAAAATGTTACAATACCTTTAAATTTCAAGCCACTTTATAGAAATTTTTTAGGGAGTGATACTTATGGCATTTATGAACTTTAGTGGGTTTTTTTATGCGAGAAATGATTTAAGATTATTTAAAATAGAAAAGAAAAATGAATTAAAATCCTTTTTTTACAAAGACTACACCTTATCAAGCTACAAAGATAATTTAAATTTAAACAATGAAATCTTTTTTTATCAAAGTTTAAAAGAAGGCTTATTTAAAGAAAATGATGAAATTTTAATTTCAAATTTGGGTAAAAAGATCATACTTTTTAGAAATTTCACTCAAAATTGCGATAATTTTAATGAAGCAAAATTAAAACAAATATTGCTTTTATTTTTTTTATTATTAGCGAGCATATTTTTTGCAAGTTTGGCTATGATTAATGAATTTGGAGCCATAGATCTTGTTTTTTTAATGATTTGCTTATTGCTTTTAGTGATGGGAGCAATCAATCTTGGCTTGCTTTTTAAGCAAATTCGTATTCTTAAAAGTTTTTCCAAAGAAGAAATGAAAGAATTTTTAAATCAAAGAATGAAAAAATACACTAAAGTGTAAAAAACACTTTAGCATACTGTTTTTAAATTTGTAGCAAGACCACCTAAAGAAGTTTCTTTGTACTTATAATTCATATCTTTTCCTGTTTCATACATGGTTTCTATAACCTCATCAAGGCTTACCATAGGAGTAGATTTACGTGTCATTGCCATTCTAGCAGCACTTATGGCCTTAATAGCTCCAAAGGCATTTCTTTCTATACAAGGAATTTGCACAAGCCCTGCAACTGGATCGCAAGTTAAACCTAGATGATGCTCCATTGCCATTTCAGCAGCGTTGCATGCTTTAAAAGCATTAGCCCCTAAAACTGTTGCCATAGCCGCAGCTGCCATCGAACTAGCACTACCAATTTCTGCTTGACAACCTGCTTCTGCTCCGCTAATACTTGCATTTTTCTTATAAAAAGAACCTATAAGCATTGCTGTTAATAAAAACTCTATAGCCTTTTCATCACTAAAACCTATAGTATGATTTTTAAGATAAAGCATAACAGCAGGGATAACAGCACATGCTCCATTTGTTGGCGCGGTTACAACTTTTGCTCCGCTAGCATTTTCTTCAGCAATCGCAATAGCATATAAAGAAATAAAATCGATAATGCCCATAGGATCAGCTGTCATCGCCACTCTTTCTTTAAGTCCTTTAGCTCTACGCTTTAAATGAAGTTTTCCAGGCAAATAATCTTCATTTGGATGTGTACCATTATAATACACTTCTTGCATTATTTCCCAAATTTCAAGACAATAAGCACGAATTTCCTCTTTAGTGTGAAATTGCAATTCATAACGATAAGAAAGCTCTGCTAAATCCCAATCTCTTTTATCGCAAAGCTCTAAAGCTTCTTTTGCATTGTTAAGCTCTATATCTAGTTTTTTCTTTTTATTTTGGTTGGAATTTTTACCTTTTTTTTCTAATTGTGCAGCTGTTAAAACAAAGCCTCCACCTACAGAATAATAAGTTTCTTCATCAACTAACCCGCCTTTACAATCATAAGCTTTAATCTTCATACCATTCTCATGTAAAGGTAAAAAATCTTTGGAAAATATCAAATCTTTTTCATAATTAAAACAAAGTTTTTTCTCTCCACAAAAATCAATTTGAGCATTTTCAATAGCATTTTTATTTACTTCATCTTGTATTGCCGCGCTTAAATTTTTAGCTTCTAGACCATTTAACCCCCAAATTACAGCCTTATCACTCAAGTGTCCTTTACCTGTTAATGACAAAGAACCATAAAGAATGACTTCAACTCTATCAATTTCATCAAGCTTTTTAGCAACTTTTTTACAAAATAAATTTCCAGCAAGCATAGGCCCTAAAGTATGAGAAGAAGAAGGACCGACACCTATTTTAAAAATGCTTAAATTACTCATTTTTTATCCTTAATTTATAAAAGATTGTGAATTGCAGCAGAAATTGCAACTATTCCCATTACCAAAATAAAAAGATCTAAAAATTTATTACGAAATCTTGCCAAAATATCAAAACGATAAATACAATAAAGTGGCATCAAGAAAAGCAAAATAGCCAAAACAGGACCACCAATAGCCTCAATAATTCCTATAACACTTGGATTTTTATACGCAACAAGCCAAGCGATAGCAAAGGTAATGATCGCTGTTAAAGTTTGAGCGAATTTACCTTGAATTTTACCATTACTTGCTTTATATAAAATGCCATTTAAGCCTTCTTGAGAACCAAGATAATGTCCTAAGAAACTTTTACTAATGGCCACAAGTGCAACAATAGGCCCAACATAAGTCAGCAAAGAAACTTCAGGAAATTTATTTGCTATAAAGGTAAGAATATTGATATTTTGATCTTTTGCTGATGCAAAATCTTCTGGTGTAAAAGTTAAAGCACAAGAAAAAACAAAAAACATTACAACAAAAACCATAAGAATAACTGCCAAAGAAATAATTTTTCTAGCGCGAGGTTCAGCATAATCACCATATTCTTTTTTACAATAACAAGCAAGCGAAGAAATAATAGGAGAGTGATTAAAACTAAATACCATCACAGGAATAACAAGCCATAAAGTAACCCAAAAATTACTTGTTGAAATTACAGAAAAATCGGCATTTGTAAATAATGATGAATTCCATTGTGGAATTAAAAGCAATGAAAAAATAAATAAAAATATAATAAAAGGAAAAACAAGAAAACTCATTGCTTTTGTCACAACATTTTCACCAAGAATAGAAATCAAAACCAAAACTCCAACAATCAAAAAACTCACCCACCAACGAGCAGCATGAGTAAGATCTGCATTGAAATTAAACTGATTGACTAAAAATTCAAGTAAAGTTGTTGTAAGATTAGCACTATAAACCAATAAAATGGGCAAAATAGCAAAAAAATACAAAAGCGTAATTAAAAATCCACCACCCTTGCCAAAATAACCTTCTGCAACAAAAGTAATATCATCTTTTGGATTAGAACTTGAAAGCACAAAGCGACATAAATTTCTATGAGCTAAGTAAGTCATAGGAAAAGCTAAAACAAGTATAACTAACAAAGGTATCAATCCACCAAGCCCAGCACTAATAGGTAACAAAAGTACACCGGCTCCAATAGCTGTTCCAAAAAGAGATAAAACCCACCTTGTATCGTGACTAGTCCATTTAGGAGTATTCATTATTCTTCCTTAAAATTGTAAGATTATATCTCTTTTATTTTAGCAAAATATTTATAAATAATTATTTTTTTTAAAAAATATTTTAAATTTTATGTAACATTTTGTAAATTTAATTTTATAAAAAAACAATCACTTGTATCAATAAAGTATTATTTTAAAACTAAATATATTTTGGGTTTTACAATCAAAAAATAAAAATTTGGAAGACTATGCTTCCAAATTAAGAAGGTTAAATTTTCAAAAATTAATCTAATTTTTGACCTAGGACATTTCCTTGCATATCCGTATAAACTTTCATGTTATTATTAAACTTAAATTTATAACTATTAATTTCTTTATCTATTTCAATAATTTGAGCATTTGGTTGAGTTGCACTCACTTTTTTCATAACACTAGGTAAAATAGTATGCGGTAAAGCCTTATATTTTCCATCAACTTCTTTCCAATCTCCATTGATCGTAAAATCAATTTCAGTTCCATCATTTAAAATTACATCATAAGAATCTATATCTTTTTTCACTAAACCAATTTGAGCGGTTTTAAAATTTTTAGAAATAAATTCTTTGGCATTATTTGGAAGTTCGCTAGCAGGAACAACCATATCTTTAGCTAAAAGCACCGTAGCGCCCAACAAAGCAAGTAAAGTTAATTTTGCTTTCATAATTTCTCCTTTTGTGTTTTGGTTGGCGAAAGTTTAACTCAGAACTGTGAAGTGAATGTGAAACTTAAAAAATAATTTTCAAGATTTCGTTCTCAACACTTATGCCTTGACTTTTTATAAATTTTATTTCTTTTCCATCTTCAAATTTTAAAATATCTTTATCTTTTAGATTAATATCATAAGTTAAAATATGTAAAACAATATCATAAATACAAAAGAAAAGTTCTTTTTCTTCTATGTTTAAATCACAAACTTCAAGTTCTAATTTATCAAAATTTCTAAGCCCACAAGTATAAGCATTGACTCCATTTTCACTAGGATAAACACTAACATATATCCAATTATATACCAGCAAGCGATTATCATCTAACATTTTTGCATTTTCTATATAAAAACTGGGCTCTAAAACAACTGCACCTGTATAAAAACCTAAAGCATGTTTATTATCCAAACATAAAGCTGCAATTTTCGTAAACATTTTAGCTTGTTCTAATTTGCTTTGATCTTGACTTAACACCGCTATAAGAAGATGAGCTTTATGTTTTTTAGTTTGCTCTAAGGCATCTTTCCACATAAAATTAAAATTTGCATAGTATTCTGCTTCGTGATTAGGTATAGGATTTTTAATCAAATTTAGAGTAACCAACATATTTTCATATAAAAAAATCACGCCCTCTTTGGTAAAATTTTCATCAGCTATTTTTATATTAAATTTATCTTCTAAAATGCTTTTTAATTCCGAAAAATTAAAATCAACTTCATCAAGAAGAACAAAAGAGGTAAAATTGTGATTTAAATCTATAGTCATGTTAAACCCTATTAAATTTTTATAAATTATAACCTAATAAAAATAAAAACTATAAACAAGAATTTCTTAAAAATTATGATAATTGATATTAATTATAAATTTATTTTTTATATAGTATAATCTTCTAAAATTTAGTAAGTATATTTTTGGAGAAAAATGTGGAATTTCTAAAAGATTACATCGATTTAATTATCTTTTTAATTCTAGGAATTATGGCATTTATAGCTTTTTGGTGTGTTGTAGAAAGAATGCTATTTTTTAGAAAAATTAACTTTAAAAATTATGAGAATCAAGAGCAATTTGATGATGCGATTAGTGAAAATTTAACCACTATATATATCATCTATTCCAATGCCCCTTATATAGGACTTTTAGGCACTGTAATAGGCATCATGGTTACATTTTACGAAATGGGCTTAGCGGGCAATATAGATGTCAAATCTATAGTCGTAGGACTTTCTTTAGCTCTTAAAGCTACAGCCTTGGGACTTTTGGTTGCTATTCCTGCTTTAATGGCTTATAATGCCTTACTTAGAAAAGTTTCCCTCTTAAGCAATGCTTATAAGGCAAATAAAAATGCTTAAACTACCAAAAAATGAAGGTTTAAATATAGTTCCATTTATAGACATTATGCTTGTTTTGCTTGCTATAGTACTTAGTATTTCAACCTTTATTGCGCATGGAAAAATTCAAATCTCACTTCCTTCAAGTGAAAATGCTACCAATATAAGTAATAATGAAAAAAAACTTCTTATAGCCATAGATGAAAAAAATACTTTTTATTTAAATGATAAATTAGCTGATTTAAATGAAGTTAAAAATGCTATTTTTTCGCTTGATAAAAAAACCATAGTAGAACTAAAAAGCGATAAAAATGCTAAATTTGAAAGTTTTGTAAAAATTATAGATTTTTTAAAAGCCAAAGAACATGAAAATTTTCAAATTCTTACTGAGAAAAACAAATGAAAACTTTATTTTTAAATCATAAATACCAAGCTTCTTATATAACTTTTATAGTCTTTATACCTTTACTTTTTGTCATTTTTCACTCAAATGACTTTTTTAAAATGGAAATTGAAAATGAAGATTCTTTTTCTTTAGCAATAAAACAATTTACCCAAACTAATCCAACAAATGAGACTAAACCAACAGAATCCATTATAGAACCCATCAAACCAAAACCTCAGCCAAAAGTTATTAAAAAAACTCCTGAAAAAATTCAAAAAAAGATAAAAAAAACACCTCCACACCCAATACCAAATAAAACCCCAATAGCACCAACTCAAGAAGTTAAAACTTTTACAAAAACAACTGATACAAATGTCAAACCTAAAATCACCCAATTAACACAAGGAAAAGATAATCACCCTGTATTAAAAGAAATCCAAAAAGCTATACAACAAGCACAATTTTATCCAAGGCAAGCAAAAAAAATGCGTATGCAAGGAACTGTAAAAGTAGAATTTTTATGGAAAGAAAATAAAACTTTAACAGATTTAAAAATCATAGAAAGCTCAGGATATGATTTGTTAGATAAAAGTGCTTTAGAAAGCATAAAAAAAGCTTCTTTAAATTTTCCACACTATAACGGGGATTTAAGAATTACACTACCTATTATATATGATTTTAAAATCTTAAGAGGGTAAAATTATAATTTGCTACACTCTCTTATCTACAATTTGTGTTTCTTGATTTTCAATTTTATTTTGAAAATCTTTACTTAAATTCTGACTTAATTCTTGCAAAGATTTTTGCTTCAGTTTTTCAAATTCTTCAGGATTACTAGCCTCAAGCTTTGCCTGCTCATCAGCACTTAAAGCACTTAAACCTTTTTCTTGGGCTTTTTGAAGCAAATCTTCGTCTTCTTTTTCTTTGATATTACTTTCCTTATCATCTTTTTTATTGATTTTTTGCGGATCTATGGTTTTCATAGCACTAGCTCCACCACCTGATGCCTCTTTAATGTCACTTAAAATTTCTCTCATGCTAGGTTCTTTAACATCACTATCATCAACTTTACCATCTTTATTTACATCTTTATCAATAAAAAAATTTAATTTTTCTTCTATATTTGCATCATCAGATATTTTTTCATCGCTTGTTTTAAAGCCTAAATTTTGCATACTTTGTTGAAGGGTACTTGTATTAAAATTTAATTTTACACTTTGTTGTTTATTATTTAAATTTGAATTTAAAGAACCAAAATTATCTTTTACACTTTCAAACCAATTTGAAACAAATTGGTTTGCTTCGCCATTAAGCCTTATGCTACCATCATTTCTAGCAACATAATTCGTATAAGAACCAAAATTTTTTTGCAAACTACTATAATTTTCATCGCTTAAATTTAAAGCTATAAGTTCACCTTGCTTATTTTCAAAAACAACCTTAACACCATCGCTATTTAAACTCGAAAGATCTTGCACGGGAATTTTATCTTGATCTTCTTTTTTTAATACGCTAAGCTCTTTTTTATCAACATTATTAGTTAAAGAATGGGTTAAACTAGCAGAAGTATCGATTTTCATTATTTATCCTTTTTTACATTTTGCAAATAAACCTAAACGACACATTTTTCTCTCATGTGAATTTTTTAAAGAATTACACTTTTTAAGTTCTTGCTCGTAGTTAGCACAAGAATTTGCAAAAGCAAAAGAACTCAAAATGCTTAAAACCAAAATTATTTTTAACACTTTCCAATCCTTATTTTAAAGATTTTTTAGTTAAAATTATACCTTTTATAATCGACAAAATCTTAAAAAACTTTATAATCTCAGAAAGGAATCAATGAAAGCATTAGCTCTTTTTAGCGGCGGGCTTGATAGTATGCTTGCAATGAAACTCATCACTGCGCAAGGCATAGAAGTTAAAGCCCTAAATATCAACATAGGTTTTGGAAGCACAAGCGATAAAAGCGAAATCATGAAAAAGCGTGCGGCAATGGTGGGTGCGGATTTTGAAATGATAGATGTAAGAAATTCCTATCTTCAAGAAGTGCTTTTTAATCCACAATATGGCTATGGCAAACATTTTAATCCTTGTATAGATTGTCATGCTTTTATGTTTAAAACTGCTCTTGCTATGTTAAAAGAAGAAAATGCAAGTTTTATCATCACAGGAGAAGTTTTAGGACAACGCCCTATGAGTCAAAGAAGTGATGCGATGGCAAAGGTTAAAAAACTTGCCCTTGATGAAGAAGATTTAATCTTGCGTCCTATGTGTGCAAAAAACCTACCACTAACCAAACCCGAAAGAGAAGGTTGGGTAGATAGAGAAAAACTCGAAGGTATTAGTGGAAGAAGTCGCAAAAGACAACTTGAACTTGCAGCTAAATTTGGCTTAGAAGACTTTGAAAGTCCAGGTGGAGGTTGTTTGCTAACTCTTGATAGTTTTGCTAAAAAAATTCGAGATTTCATAGAATTTGACAAAGATATGCAGGTTAATGACGCACAACTTTTAAAATATGGTCGTCATTTAAGATTGCCCAATGGAGCTAAAATGATCATAGGTAGAAATGAACTTGAAAATACTCTTTTAAAAGGTTTAAAAACTTCTAAATATGAAGTAATAGAACTTGGGGATTTAATCGGAGCTTACTCTTTGGTAGATGAAAAAATTTCAGAAAAAGACTTAGAACTTGCCTTAAAAATAGCCCTTACCTATACTAAACACGAAGCAGGAAAAAGCTATGAACTTAAATTTAAAAATCAAGCTTATACAAGTATAGCTTTTGAAAATAAGGCTGATATTAATAAATTTTTTATTAGTTAAAGTATAAAGTATTTAGCAAAACAAGCGATATAGTATTTGAATCTTTTCAAAATATTGCAATCAAGCCCATGAAAATGGGCTTTTTTATTTTAATCCATAAGCATTTTTTAAATTGTTTAAATTCGCACTCGCATTCAAAAGCAAACAATCAGCCAAAACTAAACGCACCATAGCACTAGCTACAACACTTCCTCTAACACCTACACAAGGATCATGCCTACCTTTGAGTTTAAATTCCAAATTATTGCCAAATTTATCTATACTTTCTTGCTTGGCAAAAATAGAAGGAGTAGGTTTAAAATAAGTTTTTAAAATAAGATTTTCTCCATTTGAAATTCCTCCTAAAATTCCTCCGCTATGATTGCTTAAAAACTTACCATCTTTTAAAGCATCATTATTACACGATCCGCGCATTTTGCTTGCATTAATACCTTCGCCTATTTCAACTGCTTTAACAGCATTAATTCCCATTAAAGCATGAGCTAATTTAGAGTCTAACTTATCATAAAGAACTTCTCCAAGTCCCACAAGCATACCACTAACTTTTGTAAAAACAGCAGCGCCTACACTATCTTTTGAATTTCTAGCATTTAAAATTTCATTTTTAAAGTCACTTTCTAGTTTTGGATCAAGGCAAAAAATTTCACTTTTCTTAGCAAATTCAAAATCAAATTCTTCTTCTTTCAAATTTGATACAAAAGTTCCTACTCCAAAAACACCACTTTGAACACAAATATCAAATTCACGCAAAAGCATCGCTGCAACTGCACCACCAGCCACTCTAGCAACACTTTCCCTAGCGCTTGATCTACCCCCACCCCTATGATCTCTTATGCCATATTTATAAAAATAAGTAAAATCCGCATGAGCAGGACGAAATAGATCTTTTAAATTATCATAATCTTTAGAATGAGCATTTTCATTAAAAACTACTATAGCTATGGGATGACCCGTTGTATATCCTTCAAAAACCCCACTTAAAACCTGAGCTTTATCGCTTTCTTTTCTTGGTGTTGCAAATTTACTTCCGCCTTTGCGTTTATCAAGCTCATTTTGTAAAAATTCTTCATCAAATTTAACTCCAGCAGGCATTCCATCAATAATACATCCAACAGCCACACCATGAGACTCACCAAAACTTGTAAATTTCAATCTCGTACCAAAGGTATTCACTATAAAGCTCCTAATTTCTCAAGTGCAATTTTTGCTGCCATTTGCTGTGCTTCTTTTTTGCTTCCCGCAATAGCTCTTGCAAGTTCTTTACCATCAAGCATTAAAGCGATTTCAAATTGCTTTAAATGATCAGGACCAAAAGCACGCACTGTTTCATACTGCGGAGTTTGTCCGATTTTTCCCTGTGTAATCTCTTGTAATTTTGTTTTATAATCTTTTATAAGAATTTTTGCATCAATTTGAGGGAAATTTTTTTCTATAAGCCTTAAAGCAATAGTTTTTGCAAACTCAAACCCAGCTTCTAAATGTATAGCACCTATAATGGCTTCTAACGCATCTGAAAGTATAGAAGGCTTTTCTTTTCCTCCATTGTTTTCCTCAGCAACACTCATAAAAATAAAATCGCCCAAATTTAAACTATTTGCAATTTTTGCAAAAGACTTTTCATTCACTAAAGCCGCTCTAAGCTTAGATAAATCTCCTTCGGCATCTTTAGCGAATTTATGAAAAAGGTATTCACCCACAACTAAATCAAGCACAGCATCACCTAAAAATTCCAAGCGTTCGTTGTTGTAAGATTTTTTAAAACTTTTATGGGTTAAAGCATGTATAAGAAGATTTTTATCTTTAAATTCATAAGTTAAACTCTGCTCTAGTTTTTCAATGTTTTTCATCATTTTCCCTTGCAATTTTCAAAGCAGCTTCACGCGCCAATGTATCACATCTTTCATTTTCCAAATGTCCATTATGTGCTTTTACCCAAAAAGCCTTAATCTTATGAGATTTTGCCACTTTAATATATTCCTTCCATAAATCTATATTTTTTTTACCTTTAAAATCCTTTTTTATCCATCCTTCTAGCCATTCATTAATACTTTGAACCATTAGGTTAGAATCTGTAAAAAGCGAAATTTCACAAGGCTCTTTTAAAGCCTTCAAAGATTCAATAATTGCCATTAGCTCCATTCTATTGTTAGTGGTATTAGCCTCAGCTCCAAAACCTTCCTTTTGATACTCCTTATAACGCAAAATATAAGCCCATCCGCCAAAACCTGGATTATTAAGACATGAGCCATCTGTATAAATTTCAATGTGTTTCATTGTTTTTCACTTCATAAATAATTTTACAAGTATTAAACTCATAACAAACAGGACAGTGATAAAAAAACAAAGGCATAACATTTTTACACTCAGAACAACGATATGAAAATTCTAACCCCGCATTAAAAGAATTATCTTTTAAAATTTTTAACATTTTAAAATTAGAATTTTTAAAAACAAACTGATGGGTATCATCATGCTTTGAAATTTTACCCAAAGCATAAAAGAATTCTAAAAAATCTTGATTTTCTAAATTAAACGCTTCATTTTCTCTATAAAGCAAATCACAAATATCAAAAAAATTTTGCCCTAAAAACATATGATATTTTTCAAAAACTAAACGCCCTAACATAGGATTATCTTCTATTTTAAATTCTAAAAGTTTTTTCTTTTTTTCTTCATCAGTGATATTAAAAGTACAAAGTTCTAAAGCTTTGATAAAATCATATTCTTTTTGTACATCTTCATTAAGCTCAAAAAGACATTCTAAAAGTTCTAAATTTTCTTTATAAGAACGAAGTTTTAAATAAACAATTTTTAAAAGTTTTAAGGCTTGTATATTTCTTGGACGCAGTTTTAAAGCTTGTAATAAAACTTCTTTTGCACGCTCTAAAAATCCTGCTTTAAAATAAACTTTTGCTAAAGAAAGGAAAATAAATTCTCTTTCTTGTTTATCTTTACATTTTTCAAGAGCAATCAAATAAATTTGAGTTGCTTTTTCAAATTCCCCGCTTTTAGTAAAAATTTCAGCCAAAAAACTTAAATTTCCAAAACTCAAGCTACTATTTCTTAACAACTCTTTATGAGCGTTATCCATTTCAAATTTTTTTATAAATTTTTCAAGCTTTTGTTCTTCATCTTTGTTAGCAAATATTTTCCAAATATAATTTGCAACAGCTACAACAAATACTAAAATGGTTAAAATTATAAGCCCTACTAAAGGGTCTCTGTATTCTACAAAGAAAAAATCCATAGTCTCGCTCTAAAAATTTTATGCCAAATTATAGCCAAATCTTTGTATAATTTTAACAAGGTTTGTAAAATGATAACTAAAGAAAGTATAGAAAATTTATCCCAAAGACTTAATATTGTTGATATTATAGAAAATTATATTGAAGTAAAAAAACAAGGCTCTAGTTTTGTATGTATCTGTCCTTTTCATGCAGATAAAAACCCGTCTATGCATATCAATCCTACCAAAGGTTTTTATCATTGTTTTGCTTGCAAAGCTGGTGGAGATGCTTTTAAATTTGTAATGGATTATGAAAAATTAAGTTTTGCCGATGCAGTTGAAAAAGTTGCAAGCCTTAGTAATTTTACTTTAAGTTATACAAAAGAAAAACAAGAAAATAAAAAAGAGCTAAAGTCTATACTACCAAGCTTAAATGCGTATTTTAAAGATAATCTCAAACACCACAAAGAAGTCTTAACCTATCTTTACCAAAGAGCTTTAAATGACAAAGATATAGCCAAATTCGAATTAGGTTTTGCAGGAGCAAGTGAAGATAGTATAAGATTATTGCAAAATCAAAAAATTCCTTTAGAAGATGCTATGAGTGTTGGAGCTTTAAAAAAAGATGAAAATAATGAATTTTACGCAAGTTTTATATGGCGTATCACCTTTCCAATCTACGATCATAAAGACTTATTGGTAGGGTTTGGAGGGCGTACTTTAAATCCCAATGTACCGGCAAAGTATGTAAATTCACCCCAAAATATACTTTTTGATAAAAGCAGAATTTTTTATGCTTTTAACATCGCTAAAGAAAATATAGCCAAAAAAAAAGAAATAATAGTATGTGAAGGCTACATGGATGCAATAGCTTTTCACAAAGCAGGGTTTAACAATGCTGTAGCAGTTCTTGGAACAGCATTAACCGAACATCATCTACCCTTAATCCGCCGTTATGATGCAAAAGTGATTTTATGTTTTGACAATGATGAAGCAGGATTAAAAGCTGCGACACGATCTGCATTTTTATTAAGCACAAACAAAATAGACGGTAAAGTGGCAATTTTGCAAGGTGGAAAAGATCCTGCTGAGCTCGTAGCAAAAAATGAAAGCACAAAACTTCATGATATACTCGATGAAGGAATAGAGCTTGGTGAATTTTATATCAGACGCTTAATATCCACTCATTCCATAATTTCTGCTCTTGATAAACAAAAAGCTTTAGAAACTATACAAAAATTCACCTTTAATCTTGAACCTTTAGTGGCAAATTCTTACACTAGTCTAGTTTCAAATTTATTAAAAGTGGATGAAAAATTTATTGTCTTATCGCAAAATTCAAAAAAAACCATACAAACCCCTTTAATTTCTCAAAATAAATACAATTTTCCTAAAGAAAAAATTCACATTGCAGAATTAGAACTTATAGCTTTTTTAAAACAGCATCCAGATATATGTAACGATTTTAAGCAAATTAGTGATAGTGTTTGTTTTAAGCATAAGATTTTATTGGATAAAATTTTAGAAAAAAAAGGTTATGAAGATAGTGATATTAGAGAATTTGAAAGTAAAAATATTCGAAAAAATTTAAACTATAGCGAATTCTTGTTAGGTGTTTGCAAGGTTAATTTAGCTTTTTTAAACAATGTAAAAATTAAAAATTCTACACTCGCATTAAAAAAACAACTTTTTACGCTTATTGATAAAAATTTAAATCTTCTAATTAAAAATTTAAATACCGAAGAATTAAATAATTTTTTAAAAGAATATTTAAACTTCTTAAAATATGAAAAAAACGAAGAAATTCTGCAACAATCATTTAGAAACTTAAATGGAATTTTTGGTAACAAAAACTTTACAGCTTATGATTTAGGATTTAGCACACAAGATAATGATGAACCTTTTTAATTTATTTAAATTTCAAGCCTTAATTTACCTTTTTTTAAACACAATCACGCTAAAGTATATAAAAATTTTTAAGGATAAATTATGATGCCTTTTAGTGATGAAGAGCTTATAAATCCTGTTAAAGCAAGTTTAGAAAAGAGCTTGCCTATGCTTGAACGTGATGGCGGAGGGCTTGAATTTTTAGGAATTAAAAATGGGATTGTTTATGTCCATTTAATAGGAGCTTGTAAAGGCTGTGCATCGAGTGGAACGACGCTAAAATACGGTCTTGAAAGGCAACTTAAGATTGATATTCATCCAGAAATCACTATAATTAATTTAAACGGCGGAGCAGACGAATTTGCAAAATTATAAAAAACTTGGAATTGAACATTTTTACAAAAAAGATTTTAAAACTGCAAAAATGTATTTTTCTATGGCTTATGAAAAACGCAAAAATAAACGCTTGCTAAATTTTATCTGTCTTTGCGATCTTGCTTTAAAATCTCCTAAAGAAGCTTCTTTACTTTTTGATTTTTATATAGAACATTACAAAATCTCTAGCATTGATAAAGACTTAGAAGAAATTTTAAGTACAATTGAATTTAAAAAACAAGAAAACAAACAGGAAAACGAATTTGAAGATGGGCATGCACTAAATTATCAAGATTTTTTAAAAAGCGAAGAAGAACTTGGCTTTCAAAAAAGTTTTGAAAATATCATTAATAGCACTAAATTAGTTATTGATAATCGTGATGATTTTTTAGATTTTTTGGAAAAATTACTTGATAATGGCTATAAAGATATGACTTTAAATTATATAGAAAATGTTATGCCTCATTTTTGGGCAAATGATAGATTTATCAAACTCCAAGAAAAACTCATAGGATTTAAAAGTGAAATTAAAACTTGAAAATTCATTCATTACAGATAATACCTTAGAGTGTGAAAAAGAATGCTTTTTTTTACAAACCACACAAAATGCTAAATTTCACGCTCAAGCCTTAGAAAAAGGTGCAAAAATCATTGATGTAAATGAGTGTAAAAAACTTTTAAAAATCGATGAAAAGATTCAAATCATAGGAATCACAGGAACCAATGGCAAAACCACAACCGCAGCAGCGATTTATTCTATCTTATTGGATTTAGGTTATAAATGCGGGCTTTGCGGGACAAGAGGAGCTTTTATCAACGATGAACAAATTGATGAAAAATCCTTAACCACCTCCCCTATTCTTAAAACCTTAGAGTACCTACAAATAGCTACTCAAAAAAAATGTGATTTTTTCATCATGGAAGTAAGCTCACACGCACTCGTTCAAAACCGTATCGAAGGCTTAAAATTTGTTGCTAAAATTTTTACCAATATCACTCAAGATCATTTAGATTTTCACGGTACTTTTGAAAATTACAAAGAAGCAAAAGAACTTTTTTTTACAGATGAGAGTTTAAAATTTATCAATAAAGATGCTTTGGCTATTAAATTTAATGTGCGTAACGCTTTTACCTATGGCATAGAAAATCCTGCTTTATATCAAATCAAAGCTTATTCTTTAGAAGAAGGCATTAGTGCTATTGTAACAAATAAAAATCAAACTTTTCACATAGACTCGCCCTTACTAGGACTTTTTAATCTTTATAATCTTTTAGTTGCTAGTGCTTGTGTGAATGAACTCATAAAGCCTGATTTAAAAGACTTGGAAAAAGCTATCAGTGGATTTGGCGGAGTTTGTGGTAGAGTAGAACAAGTAGCAAAAGGTGTGATTGTGGATTTTGCTCATACACCTGATGGCATTGAAAAAGTACTTGACACTCTTAAAAATAAAAAACTCATCGTTGTTTTTGGAGCAGGTGGAGATAGAGATAAAACCAAACGCCCTTTAATGGGAAAAATCGTCGAACATTTTGCAAAAATTGCTATCATTACAAGTGATAATCCACGTAGCGAAGAACCAAAAACCATCATGGAAGAAATTTTATCAGGCTTTGCTAAAAAAGAAAAAGTTTTAATGATAGAAGATAGAAAAGAAGCTATAAAAAAAGCTTTAGAACTAAAAGAAAATGACGATTTAGTCGTTATTTTAGGCAAAGGTGATGAAACTACTCAAGAAATTAAAGGGATAAAATATCCTTTTAGTGATAAAGTAGTTGTTAATGAAATTTTAAAAAATCAAGGATAATCAATGTTTGAAAATATGGATTTTTCTAAAATGGGCGAACTTTTAAATCAAGTTCAAGAAAAAGCAAAAAATATAGAACTAGAACTTGCAAATCGTGAATTTAGCGCCAAAAGTGGAGCAGGACTTGTTAAAGTAAGTGCTAATGGAAAGGGTGAAATTATCGATGTTAGCATTGATGATTCTTTACTTGAAGATAAAGAGTCCTTGCAAATTTTACTTATTTCTGCAATTAATGATGTTTTAGCCATGGTTGCGCAAAATCGTTCCAGTATGGCAAATGATGTTTTAGGCGGTTTTGGAGGTATGAAATTATGAAAAAAATTTTAATTATTTGCATGCTTTTTACTTTGTCTTTTGGTATAGAAAGACCTAAATTTGAAGATTTTTTAGCAGGTTATGAAAGAAATAAGGCAAGCATGCTTAACTATGAAGGAATGCCAGCTTTTGCACTCAGTGAAAATTTACTTGCTGTGTTAAAACAGCCTAATACTAAGCTTAACAAATATGTAAAATACGATCCATTTTTAAATTTATATCTTGTAAGAACTGACTTTAGCCTAATCCCTACTCCTATGGGTGATGAAGAAAAACTTACTCGTAATGATTGGGTTGGAATTTGGGATCCTAATAAACCTTATATAGGGCATATTAAGTATTTAGCTCAAAATATTGATGAAAAAGATCAACTTGATTTTAATTCTAAAATAGGACTTTTAGGGACTCCATGCTGTGAAATGATGGGGATTGCTTTAAATAATAGCTCTTTTATAGGCAATCGCTATTTAAAACATTTTATGAAATATAACGATGTTTATTGGGGGGATATTGGCGTTGATTTTGTTGTTCGAGAAAATAAAATTTATGTTAACAATGTAAGAAAAAATCCACAATTTTTAATCAATGATCAAGTTATAAGTGTTGATGGCTTGCCCGCCAATGATTTAAGAAAACTCAATGAAAAAATTCTTTTTGCAGATCGCGGAAGCACTCTTTATTTTCAAGTGTTGCGTGATAATATGGATTTAAATATTTCTACTGAAGTTTTTGCAAAAGATTTGAGCAAATTTAATCTTCCTAATTCTAAACCAAAACCAAAAATTACAAATTTCACAAGCAATCTTGGTTTAACGGTTAATACTAGTCTTGTTATAACTAAAATAGATCCAAAATCAAAAGCATCAAATGCAGGATTTATGGTAGGAGATAAAATTTTACGCGTTAATAATATTATTTTAAATAATTTTAAAGAATTACAAAATATTTTAAGCGCTGGTAATGACTTTAGCATCTTGATTGAACGCAAAAGTACTAAATTACCTTTATCAAATTTCAACAATGAACTAGGCGGAAATGCCAACTCAGGTGGCGATGGTAAATTTCAATTTTTCATAAGGCTTACTAAGTGAATTTAAAAGAACTTTTTATCCATCACTTAGAAAAAAATCTACCTAAAGTTGAAAGTTTTCATCCTTTTTTTAATGAAGCTTTAGCCCTTATGCTAAAAGCTGGAGGAAAGCATTTTCGTGCACAATTGCTTTTAAGCGTGGTACAAAGCAATAAACCTGAACTTTTAAATCAAGCTTTAGATGTGGCTTTAGCTTTGGAATTTATCCATACTTATTCACTCATACACGATGATTTACCCGCTATGGATAATGCGGATTTTAGACGAGGAATTCCAACCTTACACAAAAGCTACGATGAAACTACAGCCATCTTAGTGGGCGATGCTTTAAATACTGAAGCTTTTTTAGTTCTAAGTCATGCTCATTTAAAAGATGAAATCAAAATCAAACTCATCAAAACCCTTGCCTTTAATGCAGGACTTAATGGAATGGTCATAGGACAAGCTATTGATTGTTTCTTTGAAGACAAAAGACTGAGTTTAAATGAACTTGAGTTTTTACATACACACAAAACCGCAAGATTAATCGCTGCAGCTTTAAAAATGGGTTGTGAAATTTGCGAACTTAACAACGAAGAAAGCAATCAAATTTACAAACTTGGTTTAAAACTAGGACTGATTTTTCAAATCAATGATGATATTATCGATGTAACCACAAGTCAAGAACAAAGCGGAAAGCCTACTAACAACGATATTCATAAAAATTCTTTTGTCAATTTACTTGGACTTGAACAAGCCATAAAAACAAAAGAAAATCTTCTTAGTGAATGCGAACAAGACTTAGAAAAACTTAATGAAAAACTCGCACAAATGATACAAAATTTAATAATTCAATACTTATAAAGGCAAAAAATGGACATTCAAATTTTACAAGAACAGGCAAATACTCTAAGATTTTTAAGTGCCGATATGGTGCAAAAAGCAAACTCAGGACACCCAGGTGCACCTTTGGGTTTAGCAGATATTTTAAGTGTTTTAAGTTATCATTTAAAACACAATCCTAAAAATCCCACTTGGCTAAACCGTGATAGACTTGTATTTTCAGGCGGACATGCAAGTGCTTTGCTTTATAGTTTTTTACATTTAAGTGGCTATGATTTAAGCTTAGAAGATCTTAAAAATTTCCGCCAACTTCATTCTAAAACCCCAGGACACCCTGAAATTTCAACTCTTGGAGTAGAAATCGCTACAGGCCCTTTAGGACAAGGCGTTGCAAACGCTGTAGGCTTTGCTATGGCAGCAAAAAAAGCGCAAAATTTGCTAGGTAGTGATTTAATCGATCATAAAATTTATTGTCTTTGCGGAGATGGGGATTTACAAGAAGGCATTTCTTATGAAGCTTGTTCTTTAGCAGGACTTCACAAACTTGATAATTTCATACTCATTTATGATAGCAACAATATCTCCATAGAAGGCGATGTAGGTTTAGCCTTTAACGAAAATGTAAAAATGCGTTTTGAAGCACAAGGATTTGAAGTTTTAAGTATAAATGGACACGATTATGAAGAAATTAATAAAGCCTTAGAACAAGCTAAAAAATCCACAAAACCTTGTCTTATCATCGCAAAAACAACTATAGCAAAGGGTGCAGGAGAGCTTGAAGGCAGTCATAAAAGCCATGGCGCACCTTTGGGCGAAGAAGTGATTAAAAAAGCCAAAGAACAAGCAGGTTTTGATCCAAATATCAGTTTTCATATCCCACAAGCAAGCAAAATCCGCTTTGAAAGCGCTGTAGAACTTGGGGATTTAGAAGAAGCAAAATGGAAAGATAAACTTGAAAAAAGTGGTAAAAAAGAACTTTTAGAAAGGCTATTAAATCCCGATTTTAGCAAGATAGCTTATCCTGATTTTAAAGGAAAAGATCTTGCTACAAGAGATAGTAATGGTGAAATTTTAAATGTTTTAGCTAAAAATTTAGAAGGATTTTTAGGTGGAAGTGCGGATTTAGGCCCTTCAAACAAAACAGAACTTCACGGCATGGGAGACTTTGTAGAAGGTAAAAATATCCATTTTGGCATCAGAGAACACGCTATGGCAGCGATTAACAATGCTTTTGCAAGATATGGAATTTTCTTACCATTTTCGGCAACTTTTTTCATCTTTAGTGAGTACTTAAAACCTGCCGCAAGAATAGCAGCCCTAATGAAAATCAAACATTTTTTCATTTTCACGCACGATAGCATAGGCGTGGGCGAAGATGGCCCAACACACCAGCCTATAGAACAACTTAGCACTTTTAGAGCTATGCCAAATTTTTTAACCTTTAGGCCTGCTGATGGGGTAGAAAATGTGAAAGCTTGGCAAATAGCCCTAAATGCTGATATTCCAAGTGCTTTTGTGCTTTCACGCCAAAAACTCAAAGCTCTAAATGAACCTATTTTTGGAGATGTAAAAAACGGAGCGTATTTACTCAAAGAAAGCAAAGATGCTAAATTTACACTTTTAGCGAGCGGAAGCGAAGTTTGGCTTTGTCTAGAAAGTGCAAACGAACTTGAAAAACAAGGTTTTGCTTGTAATGTTGTTTCCATGCCTTGTTTTGAACTTTTTGAAAAACAAGATAAAGCTTATCAAGAAAGATTGTTAAAAGGTGAAGTTATAGGTGTTGAAGCAGCGCATTCTAATGAACTTTATAAATTTTGCCACAAAGTGTATGGCATAGAAAGTTTTGGAGAAAGTGGTAAAGACAAAGATGTGTTTGAACACTTTGGATTTAGTGTTTCAAAGCTTGTAAATTTTATCCTTAGCAAATAAAATGAATGCAAATTTCAAATTTCAAAATAACACTCTTTTTATCTTTGGAATTTGGGATAAAACAAGTATTTATAAGTTAAAAATAAAAGATTTTTTAGCTTTGATTCAAAGCAAGGAAGTGATTTTTGATTTTAAAGATCTAAAAGAAATCGATACCGCTGGAGTGAGATTTTTCCTTGCTTTGGAAAATGATCTTAAAGATAAAAATATTAAAATCACCAAAGAAGGCTTAAATTCACGCTTTCAAACTCTTTTTGAACTTTGCGAAAAAAACTACCAAAGACTAAGCAAAACAAAAAAATCGCATAAAAATTTCAGTGAATACTTTATCGATCTTGGAAAATTAAGTTTAGAACTTTTAAAAATTTTAAGAAAATTCATCAATTTCACAGGAGCTTTTTTCACAAGTCTTTTTTTATGCCTTAAAAATCCTAAAAATTTTCGCTTTATTGCTTTTTTATATCATATAGAAAATTCTGCTTTCAAAGCCTTGCCTATAGTTATTTTAACCGCTCTTTTAGTAGGAGTGGTTTTAGCCTATCAGGCCGCTTATCAACTCGCACAATTTGGAGCCAATATTTTCATAGTGGATTTGATGGGAATTTCAGCCACTAGAGAACTTGCACCTTTAATCGCTGCCATAGTGATCGCAGGAAGAAGTGCAAGTTCTTATACCGCACAAATTGGAGTGATGAAAATTACTGATGAAATTGCAGCTATGAATACTATGGGTTTTCGTTCTTTTGAATTTATTATTATTCCGCGTGTTATGGCTTTGGTAGTGGCTATGCCTTTAATCGTTGCCATTAGCGATGCGATCAGTATTATAGGCGGAATGATGGTTGCAAAATTAAATCTTGATATTTCTTTTGCTGAATTTTTAAGACGTTTTAGAGAAGCTGTAGATATAAAACATATCTTTATAGGACTTGCAAAAGCACCTATTTTTGGATTTTTAATAGGACTTATTGCTTGTTTTCGTGGTTTTGAGGTAAAAAACACTACACAAAGCATAGGAATTTATACAACAAAAAGCGTTGTAAATGCTATTTTTTGGGTGATAGCCTTTGATGCTTTATTCTCTGTTGTTTTAACTTCTGCAGGAATTTAAATGATTATTAAAGCACAAAATATCATTACAAAATTTGGAGAAAAAATCGTCCATGATGGCGTAAGTTTTGAAATCAAAAAAAACGAAATTTTTGGTATTTTAGGAGGTAGCGGAAGTGGAAAATCCGTCCTTTTAAAACAAATGCTTATGCTTGAACATTTTGATGGTGGAGAATATGAAATTTTAGGCTATAAACTTAAAAATATCAACGAAGAAGATGCACTTGCTTTGCGTAAAAAATGGGGCGTGGTTTTTCAGTTTGCTGCACTTTTTAGCTTTTTTAATGTTTATGAAAATATCGCTATTCCTTTAAAAGAATACACTCATTTAGATGAAAATAGCATACAAGAACTGGTTTTAATGAAGCTAAAAATGGTAGGCTTAAACGAAAATGTTTTAAAACAATTTCCAAGCGAACTTAGCGGTGGTATGCAAAAAAGAGTGGCAATTGCTAGAGCTTTAGCACTTGATAGTAAATTGCTTTTTTTAGATGAACCTACTTCAGGACTTGACCCTCATAGTAGTCGCGAATTTGACGATTTGGTTTTAGAGTTAAAAAAAAGTTTTGATTTAAATATCATTTTGGTTACACATGATAAAGAAAGTATGAAAAATTTACTCGATCGCTTTATCATTTTAGAGAATAAAAAAGTTGGATTTTGCGGTACTTATGAAGAATTACGCTTGCAAAATGAACGACTTTTTAAAAGATTTATGGAGTAAAAGTGGAAAATAGAGCAAATTATTTTTTTGTAGGACTTTTTGTTTTTGGAGTATTTTTTGCAAGTCTTGGTTTCATACTTTGGCTTGGGGGATACTCTAAAGAAGAAAGTTTTAAGTATTATGAAATTCACACACAAGAATCCGTTGCAGGACTTGGCATAAAAGCACCCGTAAGGCTTTTGGGCGTGGAAGTAGGTAGCGTAGAAGAAATCAGCATTTACAATCAAGATGAACTCGGCGTTAACATACGCATCAAGGTCAAAAACAATACCCCTATAAAAGAAGACACCTTTGCTACTTTGCAACTTCAAGGTATCACAGGACTTAAATTTGTCCAACTTCAAGGCGGAAGTAAAAATAGCAAAGATTTAGTATCCATCCACGGAAAACTTCCAGTCATTCCTTTTAAAGAAAGTT
This sequence comes from Campylobacter sp. BCW_6889, assembly GCF_001762535.1. Taxonomy (NCBI): domain Bacteria; kingdom Pseudomonadati; phylum Campylobacterota; class Epsilonproteobacteria; order Campylobacterales; family Campylobacteraceae; genus Campylobacter; species Campylobacter sp. BCW_6889. The sequence continues at coordinate 82,205 of NZ_MJWZ01000064.1, forward strand.
TTTTAGCAACCATAGACAGACAAAGTGAACATATTTTTTCTTTGGTTAAAACGGCCGATGATAAATCAAAAGAACTTTTAAGCGAAAAAAATCTTAAAAATCTAGAAATCCTTTTGCAAAATCTAGCAGAATTAAGTGCAAATTTAAACGCTAATTCTAAAAATTTAAGCCTTAATCTTTCAAACGCAAGTTTAAAAATAGGAAAAATGGCTGATAATATAAGCCTTAGTGCGCAAAATTTCAACTCCAGTCTTAAAGACATAAAAGAAAGTACGATGATTTTAAAAAATTTCATAAAAAAAGCTGATGAAAAATTAAACACTTATGATGATATTAAAGCATCTTTGATGCAAAATTTAGAGCTTTTTAAACGAGTTTTAATTGAAAGCAATATTCTAATAGAAAATTTACAAAACAGCCCTGCTGATTTGATTTTTAAAGAAACCAAACCTAAACTAGGACCAGGAGAAAAATAATGCTAAAGCAATTATTCTATATTTTAACTTTTATTTTTATGTTATGCGGATGCTCTTTAAGACACGAAACCATCAATAAAAATGAAAATATCATATTAAAAGACGAAGGAATAGACTCAAATATTTTTTTTAAAAAAACCGGTAAAATTCTTAAAATTCGTAATGCAAATGTACCTTTGTATTTAAACTCGCGAGCTATTGTTTATATAGATAATGGTTTTAGCAACAAATACGCACATTATTTCTGGGGAGATTTACCAAGCAATCTTTACTCTTTTTTAATTTTGTCAAAATTTGAACAAAGTAATATTTTTACAACCCTACTTTCTTCAACAAGCTCTTTAAGTGCGGATTATGCTCTTGAAAGCAGGATTAACTCTTTTGAGCAAATTCTTAGCAACAATGAAAACTACGCTCAAATTTCCATAAGCGTAAATTTCATAAATCTTGAAAACAATCAAATAATAGCTCATAAAATTTTCAATACCAAAGAAAAAATAGAAAAAAAAGATATCCGCTCTACTTATAATGCTTTTCAAAAAGCCTTAAATAAAATTGGCAATGAGATTGTTTTTTGGGTAAATTCTAACTTATCCTAATTTAGGAACACTTTTTGCTTTTTAAATATTTAGCAATATTTTTGAAAGGTAAACAATGAAAAGTGATTTAGATATATTTAAAAAACACTTAGGTGAAATTCAGGGCGTGAATGAATTTAAAGCAAATCAAATTTGCTCTCAAATCAATGATGCAAATGATTTTATAGGAGCGCTTCAAGTGCTTGATATGTCTTTAAAAAAAATAGAAAAAAGCATTCTAGAAAGAATAGATGAAAATTCAGATGATATGCAAAAAAGAACTCTTGATGCTACAGCATCACAACTTATACAAAACTGCTCTTTCATGGGAACAGCTCTTTTTGGAAATATTTTCAATGTTTATGTTGGTAAAAAACTCTTTGAATTTGAAATTGCCAATCCACTTTTAATTCTTCAAACAAGTAATTACGAAGGTGTATTGGCCTATATACAAGATAAAAGAGATGAAATAAAAATCATTCTATCAGAATTAGCAACCGCAATTACCATGGGCGAAACTATGGATAATGCTGGAATTTATAACTCTACAATGGATTTTAAAAATTTATTTAAATAAGAATAGTAATCGTTTGTTCTCTTTAAGCAAATATAATATATTTTAGCTTAAAGAGATTTTCCAAACTCTTAAAAGAGAGTTAGGCTACGAATAAAAAGGGGGAGGGAAATAGCCTAACCCAAACGAGATCTTAAAAGATCTCTTTAAACTAAAATAAATATTTAGATAATTTAACAATTTTTATTAAATTATCTAAACCATATTTATGTTTTAGTTTAATACGATGTGACATTTTATTCTAAAAACACTTAATCTGCTATAAAAATATCATTTAGTAACTTAAATTATTAAAGAATATTACTACAATATTATTTAAAAAATTTTAAATTTTTAGGATTTTAAGAAAAAAATATTATTTTTATAATTTAATATCATATCATAGAAAGAATTTCAGCACGCCCATTAATCACGGCAACACAATGTTCATAATGAGCCGCATTCAGCCCATCAATACTTCCAGCATCCCATTTTCCATTATAATGCTTTGGTGTTCCATCTTTTTGGCATATCATAGGCTCTATGCAAAACACCATTCCATTTTTAATTTTAGGGCCACTTTTTGCACTCGCACCTTTTTCTAAATAGTTTAAAATTTCAGGCTCTCCATGGGGCTTTCGTCCTATACCATGCCCGCAATATCCACGAAGCGGGACAAAACCTCTTGCATGGATAAATTCGCCTAAAGCAGCTGAAAGTTCCTTAAAACGCATTCCATCACGAATAATATCTATAGCATGATATAACGCGTCTTTAGCACAAGAGATTAAAGCTTTATCAGTGGGTGAAACTTCTCCTATAGCAATAGTTCTTGCTGCATCCCCATAATACCCATCAATCAAACTTCCCACATCAAGACCTAAAATATCACCCTCTTTGATAATTTTATCATCTGGAATTCCATGGATACAAACTTGATTTAAAGATGTGCAAATGGCACCTGGAAAACCATAAAGTCCCTTAAATGATGGCTTGGCGCCAAGGCTTAAAATATAATCTTCTGCCATTTTATCGATTTGTTTTAAGCTCATTCCTATTTTAATTTCATTCTCTAAAAAATTTAAAGTTTTTGCTACAATTTGATTTGCTATTCTTAATTTTTCTATTTCATCTGGTTTTTTCAATTCTATCATTTTATTTCCTTATAAATTTAGCCAAATTTTAGCAGTATTTTTTAAAGATTCAACATCGCTTGAAGCATAAAAATGTAATCTTGCTTTATGATTTTTCAAATCTATATTTTCTCTTTCTTTAAGAAATTCAACTATGGCATCTCCTGAATGAATTAATTTTGTTTTATCGCCAAAATACTTACTTAAAGAACGACCTAGTAAAGGGAAATGAGTGCAAGCGAGTATCAAAGCATCTGGAGTTGTGATATTTTTAAAATAATACTCCATAGCACTTTGCAAAAAATCTCCTTCAAAAATACCTTCTTCAACCATAGGCACAAAAAGCCCTGTAGCTAAAGCATTTATATTTGTATATCCTTGGGATAATAAACGCTTTTGGTATTCTTCTGATTTAATGGTTGCTTTTGTTGCAATGACTAAAATTTCTTTATTTTTATCATGCAAAGCTTTTATCGTTGCTTCAACCCCTGCATCAATTACACCATATACTGGAAAATGTGCTTTTGTCCTTAAAGCATCTAAAGCATAAGCACTAGCAGTATTACATGCAATGATAAGCATATCAATTTGAAATTGTTCAAAAAATTCCAATGCTTCAAGACAGAACTTTATAATAGTATCTTTATCTTTTACTCCATAAGGAACTCTTGCGGTATCTCCATAATAGATAATTTCATCAAAAAGTCTAGCTTCATAAAGAGATTTTAAAACGCTAAGCCCCCCTACCCCGCTATCAAATACACCTATTTTCACTTTAATACCTTCTTGCTCCTATATAACGAGCCTTCCAATAAGAACTATTTAGCTCGACTTCTTTTACTCCACCTTTAGTAGATAAATGTATAAATTTTCCCTTGCTCATATAAATACCAACATGCATACCATTTGGCCCTCTACCTGTCTTAAAAAATACCAAATCTCCTGTTTGCAATTTTGATTTAGAAACTTTTCTCCCAGAACCTAATTGAGTTTTTGTGGTGCGAGGTATGCGTATATTAAGCTGAGCTAATGCACTCTGTGTAAATCCTGAACAATCAGCACCTTTTTTAGTAGTTCCACCTAAAACATAAGGAGTTTTTTTCCATTCATGTGCTATAGTCTTAAGTTTTGTTTCTTTATTTGTATTATAAATCGGACGAGTATAGTTTAAATTCTGATAAAAACTACATCCGCTTATAAAGAATATAATCGCGATGATGAAAAAAATATGCCTCATCAATCCCCTTAAGATCGAGTAGCAAAGAATTTAAGATAAATAAAACCCCAAATCCCAGAACAAAATGAAGCTATGAGAATAGCTAAATTATCTGCATAATTAAAAATATCACTGACTTCATACGCCAAGCCATCGATAAACAAACTCATTGTAAAACCAATTCCTGTAAGTATACAAACCCCATAAAGTTGTTTCAAATTTGAACCTTGGGGCAAGGCTGCAAATTTAAAGCGGATTGCCAAATAAGAAAACAAAAATACACCCACTTGTTTACCCACAAAAAGCCCCAAGAAAATACCTACACTTACACCTGAAAAAATTGCTCCTATATCGATATTGGATAAATTTACCCCAGCGTTAGCAAAAGCAAATAAAGGCAATATAACGAAAGCGAGCCAAAATTTTAGACTTTCATAGATTTCTTCTAAAAATGCTTCTCCATTTTTAGTTTGCATCGGTATAAAAAATGCTGTTATGATTCCAGCTAAAGTTGCATGCACACCACTTTTTAAAACACTAATCCAAAGAATAACTGAGCAAATAAAATAAAAAGACTTTCTTGTTATTCCTAAAATATTTAAAACAAGCATTGCCAAAATAGCAATTCCTGCAACGACAAAAGCAACTATTGATAATTTTGTCGTATAAAAAATAGCTATAATTAAAATAGCACCCACATCATCAAAAATAGCCAAAGAAAGTAAGAAAATTTTTAAACTTGATGGAATATGCTTGCCACACATCATTAAAATCGCTAAGGCAAACGCTGTATCTGTGGCTGTAGGTATAGCCCAACCTTTTAAAGTATAAGCATCTCCTATATTTACCAAAGCAAACAACATCGCAGGTATAAGTATACCCCCTAAAGCAGCCATAAAAGGTAAAACAATATTTTTAGGATTTTTAAAATCCCCGTGCAAAAATTCCTTCTTAAGCTCAAGCCCTATAGCAAAGAAAAATATAGATATAAGCCCATCATTTATCCAAAGTAAAAAAGGCTTATTAAGCTCAAATTCACCTACACTAAATCCGACTTTTAAATTTAGAAATTCTCGATAATGTTCACTAAAAGATCCATTTTGCACAAGCAAAGCAAGTAAAGTACAAACTATAAGTAAAACACCACCAAAAGCCTCGTTTAAAACTAAAGTTTTTAATTTATGTACTATATTATTCATTTAACAATCTTAAGATAAATAAAACCAACAATGGCACTTAAAAAACTAGCTATTAAAATAGCAAGTTTATCCGCATGTTCAAAAATATCACTATTTTTATAAGCCAAACCATCAATAAACAAACTCATCGTAAAACCAATGCCTGTTAAAATACATATACCATAAAATTTTCCATATTTAATATTTTCAGGTAGTTTTGCAAGCTTAAGTTTGATAGCAATAAAACAAAAAGTAAAAACACCTAGTTGCTTTCCTAAAAATAATCCTAGAATAATTCCAAGGCTTACAGGCGAAAATACCGAACCAAGATGCATATCTCTGATATCAATCCCAGCATTAGCAAAAGCAAATAAAGGCAAGATAAAATAAACCACCCAAGGATTTAAATCCTTAAGAACTTCATGTAAATAAGGTTTTTTATTTTTTGTATCAAGTGGTATAAATAAAGAAATAATCACACCAGCCAAAGTCGCATGTACTCCACTTTTAAGCATAGCTATCCACAATACAACACCTACTAACACATACAAAGAAAGATGGGTGATGTGATAATAATTTAACAAAAGTAGAGCAAATATACAAAACAAACAAATAATAATCGCCAAAGCTGAAAGCTGATCTGTATAAAATAAAGCAATAATAACAATAGCGCCCAAATCATCAAAAATAGCTAAAGAAAGTAAAAAAAGCTTTAAACTTGTAGGAATTTTATTTCCTAAAAGCATCAAAATACCCACTGCAAAAGCTATATCGGTTGCCGTAGGTATTGCCCAACCTTTCATAGCAAAATCATGAGAATAATTAATAGCAGCAAAAATTAAAGCAGGAGTAATCATACCCCCCAAAGCTCCAAATATAGGTAAAGATACAGCTCTTATATTTTTAAGCTGTCCGCGTAAAATTTCATATTTTAACTCAAGCCCTATACATAGAAAAAATATAGCTATCAAACCATCATTTATCCATAAATCCAACGACTTTGAAATTTGAAAATGATCAAATCCTACTGTAAAATTAGCATGAAAAAAATCTGTATAAATAACACTTAAAGAAGAATTTTTACATAATAAGGCTAAAAATGTAAAAAATATAAGCAAAATACCAGGGAAAGTTTCACTTAAAACCATCTTCTTTATCATTTGCATCCTTGCTCCTAAATAAATATTATAAAAATTTAATACGATAAATAAAATGGCAAAATTATAACGAAAAAATACTAAAGAAATAATTATTTAAAAAAACAAGCTCAAGATACCAACAAGTTCTTAAGCTTGTTCTTAAGATATTTAAGCGTAAATATCCAAACCACTAGAGCTAGAAACTTGTGGAGCGGAGGCTTGAGAGACACCTTCCATACCTTCGATGAGTTCATTCATCAATGCCTCGTTTGTGTCCATAGATTTTTTCAAAACTGAAGTATTAACAGCAGTCATTAAATTAGCATTACCCATAGAAACATCTGAAACCATATCATCCTCCTTTTAGATTGAGTCTTAAGACTTTATTTAAATCGGATGATATTTTTAAAACTTAATATTTTTTACTAAACTTTTTAAAATTTTTCAAGGAAACCAATATCTGAAATTAAAAATCATAAATTTTTTAAGATAAAATCCTATTTTAAAAATTTTTACACTATGAAACAATAAGCAAAATATAGATGGTTGATACTTTTAGAAGCAAATGAAATAGATAAAAATTTTACTTCAATAAATTTAAGTTTTATCTTATTTATACGATTTATAATATAATCAAAAATTACAACTTAAAAAGCTATTGCAATTATATAGGAGTTTGCTAATGTTACTTAATACACCTTGTAGGGGAATAGTAGATACAAATTTTGAAAGTAAAAGAATTAATATAACTTCAACTTTAAAATTTCAAGAAAAAAAAGAAAAAGTAGAAGCTAAAGCTGAGAAAGAAGAAGCAAATAAAGACAATAGCAATTCTATAAACACAGATACCAACAAAAAAGATAAACTTTTGGATATATCTACTTAATCTAAAATATGCTATAACCATCTCCTTGAAGAATACACAATAAATGATTTTTTGATTTTTATTAAGCTTTTAAAACACTAAAAAAGGAAAAATTAAAAATACAAAAACAATATCCCAAAGTGGATAGTTTAGAAGAAAATCTTGCGATACTTAAAAACAACCCATATTAAATCACAAAAATAAGATATATTTAAAAATTTATTAAAATATATCTTAAATATAATTAATAAAAAATATTATCAATACAAAAGCTTATTTTTTAGTTCTATTTAAGATTTTTAATATTATACTAGCCATTATTTATTTTGATAATAAATATTATTTTTATCAAAAACCAAGGGTAATGATAATGAAAATTTTTAAAATTATATTTTTAATTATAAGTATTTTTTTATCAAGCTCAGCTTTTGCTAGAGTAGATGATTATATTAATGAAGCAAATCTTATCAAAGATATGCTAAAACAAAGCATAGAAACTTATAAAAAGGGGGATAATCTAGGTGCTAAAAAGCTTAGCGAAGATGCGTATTTTCAACATTTTGAAAATATGGAAGGCCCTATAGGAAGAAACATAGGAAGAAAAGCCATCACCATGGAGCGTAAATTTGTAAATTTGCGTCGCATGTATAAAGATGAAGCTCCTTTAACACAAATTAATGCTTTAATTGATAGTCTTTATTATGATCTTGATGAAGTAGCCCCAATCTTACAAAATGGATATCGTTTAAAAGCAGAAGCAAGCGATACAAACTATGATAAGGCTAAAGCTGAAAAATCAAGCCTAGAAGCCAATGCCAAACGCGAAGCTGATGCAGAAGCTTTAATCGCACAAATGATGGGCGTGGATAAAAAAGATTTAGCACAAAGTTCTTTAGGCACTCAAACTCCTAATACACCTACAAACAACGATGCGAGCAAACTTACAGATGATAATGCAAGCGCTGATTTACAAGCTGCTGCTGCAATGGACGTAAGATTGCAATTTATACTAGATAATATCTCTACCAAATTTTCACAGGCAGCTAATGCTTTTAAAGAAAAAAACTACCAAGCTAGTAAAGATTTTTTAAATGATGCCTTATTTAGTGATTATCGCAATACCAAAGTAGAAATTTTAGTAAATAAATTTACCAAAGCAGGAAACGATCAAAAAATTCAACAAGCCATACGCACCCTTATACGCCAAATCAACGATGCAAAAATAGATGAAAAAGACTTAAGAGATGGCTTAGATAACATAGAAGAACAAATTTTTGATGTTTTCTTACAAATTCCAAATTCAGAACTTTCAAGTTTGCAAATTTCAGGCTTTAATGATGAAACAAAAGGCAAAGATTATGCCAAAGTTTCTAATGATATCAAACTTGCCTTAGATGGAATTTTGAAAAATTATGATGGCTTTAGCGCTTCTATAGTAGATGATTTGCAAGGAATTTATCTAGATACTTTTGAAGCAAGCGGTATGGAAAATAAAATCGGTGCTGTAGATAGCGGCTTAAAACTTAAAATAGAAAGTTTATTTTCCAAAGGCGTAGCACTGATTAAAGCAAGTGCAGATAAAAAAGAGCTTGAAGCTACTTTTAATGACTTAGAACAACTCATAGCAAACAGTGTAGATAAAATTCAAGATTCCACCCCTTATTCGTTGTTTATATGGGCTTTAGGCATTATTTTGCGTGAAGGCTTGGAAGCTTTGATTATCGTTGTAGCCATTGTTTCTTATCTTGTGCAAAGTGGCAACAAAAATCGTCTAAATATCGCCTATAGTGCTCTTTTTACAGGAGTGATTTTAAGTTTTATTACCGCTTTTGGAGTTTCTTGGCTATTCAAAGAAAATGCAGGACAAAGTAGAGAGCTTATAGAGGGTATTACCATGCTTATAGCCGTATTACTACTCTTTTATGTGGGCTTTTGGCTACTTTCAAACGCACAAAATAAAAAATGGACAAGCTATATCAAACAAGGTGCTATAGATGCTATATCAAACAATAGTGCAAAAACCCTTTGGATCACCGTATTTTTAGCTGTTTATAGAGAAGGTGCAGAAACTGTGCTTTTTTATCAAGCCTTGCTTTTTGATGCTAAAACAAGCACTGATTTTAGTGCTGTTTTTGGTGGGCTTGGACTTGGAATTTTAATACTTATTGTTTTATATTTTCTTTTAAAAGCAGGAGCCATTCGCATACCTGTAAAACAATTTTTCTATATCACTTCTTACATTATTTTTTACATGGTTTTTGTTTTTACAGGCAAAGGCATAGCCGAACTCATAGAAGGAAAAGTCATCATTCCTAGTCTTATACCTATGAATTTTGAACCGATTTTATGGCTTGGAATTTATCCTTACTATGAAACTTTAATCCCTCAATTTATAGTTTTGATCATGCTAATTATTGGCATTTTAATAACAAAACAAATTTCAAAAAAAGGAGTAAAATCATGATAAAAAAAGTTTTATCAGTAGTTGCTGCAGCTGCGGTTATTAGTACAAATTTATTTGCAGGCGAAGTGCCAATCGGTGATCCAAAAGAACTTAATGGTATGGAAATAGCCGCTGTTTATTTACAACCTATTGAAATGGAGCCAAGAGGTATTGATTTAGCTGCATCTTTAGCAGATATTCACCTAGAAGCTGACATTCACGCACTTAAAAACAATCCAAATGGTTTTCCAGAAGGTTTTTGGATGCCTTATTTAACTATAGCTTATGAACTTAAAAATACCGACACAGGTGCGATTAAACGCGGAACTTTGATGCCTATGGTGGCTGATGATGGTCCTCACTATGGCGCAAATATCGCTATGGAAAAAGATAAAAAAGGTGGCTTTGGCGTAGGAAATTATGAACTTACTTTTTATATCTCAAATCCAGAAAAACAAGGTTTTGGACGCCATGTTGATGAAGAAACAGGCGTGGGTAAGTGGTTTGAACCTTTTAAAGTAGATTATAAATTCAAATACACAGGCACGCCAAAATGATTTTACACTCGGATTTTCCGAGTGTTTAAATATTTTTATTTTTATTGAAAAATTAAAATAACAATGTTTAAAGAGTAAATTATGAGTATATATTTTGTGCATTTTCTTATCAGTGTTTTGCCACTAAGTATTTTAATAGCCTTTATCACTCCTGATAAAAAATATATTTTTAAAAGTTTTTTAGTAGTTTTTTTGGGCTTTTTATTTGGATATTTTGCTTTTTTTATCGCAGCACAATTTTTAAAAACCGAAAATTTAATCTTTAATTTTGATTTTGTTTTTATAGGTTTATTGCTAGTAAGCTTTATATTTTATTTTTGGAAAAAAATTGAAATTTTAAATTTTATTTTATTGGGAATTTTAAGTTTTTGCACCGCTTTGCATTATTATTTTTTAAGTCAAGATTTCCCTATTTTTACTAGCTCTTTAATCGATAGCGAAGGTATAAGTTCTTTAGGTTTTATTGCTTTAGCCTTGCTTGTTTGTATTTTGATTTTCTTCTTTTTAAAATGGCAAAAAAATTTTAATCAAAAAACAAGCTTTATGCTGTTTTTACTGCTTATCCTTATAGAAAGCGATAAAGCTCTAGCCAATATCTTGCTTACCTTAATGCGAAATTCCATCATAGAAACTCATACTTTTTTAGTGAGTTTTGTAGGAAAAAGTAATTATTTTGGTGTTTTTGGAATTTATGTTTATTTAATTTTCATCACTTTTTTAGCATTCTTAAGCTTAAAAATTCGCAAAAAAAATATAAGCAAAAAACAAATTTTAGATATAAATTATCGCAAAAACAAAGCTAAAACAAGTCTTATTAATCGCTATTTTTCCAGTGTTTTTATCTCTTGTGTTATAAGTTTTTGCATTATTTTATACTTTTTTATGGTAAGCTCTAAGCCTTTAACCATAGATGAGCCTAAAGAAATTTTACCCGATAAGAATGGCAAATTTATCTTTGATATAGCTCTTTTAAGGGACAACAAACTCCACCGCTTTGCTTATATCAGCGCTGAAGGCAAAGTGATAAGGTTTTTTCTTATCAACAAAAGAGAAGATAGGGATTCTCCTGTAGCTGTTTTTGATGCTTGTATGATTTGTGGAGATATGGGCTATATCAAAAAAGATGGACAACTCATTTGCATTTCTTGCAATGTGCGTATTTTCTTGCCTAGTGTAGGCAAAAGCGGGGGTTGCAATCCTATCCCACTCAAATACGAATACGATGGTAAAAAAATTACCATAGATGTTAAAGATGTAATAGCAGGATCTAATTATTTTAGTCAAATCAAAGAAATTGAAGTGCAAGATCCTGTATCAAAAACAAAGGTTATAAACACCCAAGCTCCTTTTTCTTATAGCTATAAAGGGATTACTTATTATTTTTCAAATCAAAACAACTATGAAGAATTTAAAAAAGATCCTACAAAATATGTAGAAGAAAACGAAGCGAAATTTTTAATCCAAAGGAGAAATGATGTTGGCTAAAATGATTTTTAACTCTATATTTAAAAACAAAATTCAAAAATTTTTAGCCTTTCTTACTTGTTTTTTAGCCACGCTTTTACTCTCTACTATGCTAAATATTACCCTAAGTATAGGCGATGAAGTAACCAAACAACTCAAAAGCTATGGCTCTAATATCCTTGTTTTACCCAAAGGCTCAAGTCTTAGTATAGAAATAGGTAATGAACTTTATGAACCCTTAAAAAACAAAAACTATCTAGAAGAAAAAAATTTATATATGATTAAAGACATTTATTGGCGTAACAACATCACCGCACTTGCTCCTTTTTTAGAAGGTAAAATCACAATTGAAAACTCCCAGCAAAAAGCACTTATTTATGGGACTTATTTTCAAAAAGCCATAAAAATTAAAGATGATGATGATTTTATCACAGGTATAAAAAGTCTTTATCCTTATTTAGCAGTGCAAGGAGAATGGGCAAAAGATGATAGCAATGAAATCATGCTAGGTGAAGACTTTGCTAAAAACAATAAATTAAAATTAGGAGATACTATCAAACTCATAGGAGAAAACAATCAAAGCAAAGAAGCAAAAATTGTAGGCATTTTACTTCATGCCAATCCTAAAATGTCAAATAAAATCATCACTCCTTTAAATTTAGCTCAAGATTTACTCAACAAACAAGGGCTTTACTCAAGTGCAGAAGTAAGAGCTTTTACCATACCTGAATCAGCCCTTTCTGAAAAAGTGCGTCGCATGGGCGAAGAAAAATTAGATCAGTTAGAATATGACAAATGGTATTGCTCAGCTTATGTAGGCTCAATCGCTAGTCAAATTAGTGATGGCTTACCAGGTGCTGATGCAAAAGCTCTAAATGCTATAAGCGATGCTCAAAGCTTGGTGGTTAAAAAGATCCAATCCTTAATGGGCATTACTTGCATTATTTGTCTTATTGTTGCAAGTATTGCGATTTCAAGCCTGATGAGTTCTGAAATTCATCGTAGAAAAAAAGAAATAGGACTTTTAAAAGTGCTTGGTGCTAATACTTTTCAAATTTATCTCATCTTTGCTAGTGAAAATTTAATCGTAGCTTTATTTGCTGCTTTATTTGGATTTATTTTTGGCACAGCACTTTCTCAAATCATCAGTCTTGGTATTTTTGGATATTTTATTGATATAGCCTTTGTAGCTTTACCTTTAAGCTTTATTTTTGCAGGACTTATTGCCTTACTAGGTTGCTTGCTTCCTATAAAAAATATCACACAACTTTCAGCTGCAGGAGTGCTTTATGGTAGATAAGTTTTTCCTTAATGAGCTTTTTAAAAGCATTAGCTTTTCTTATCAAAGACTTTTTATTATAGTTTTAAGTGTTTTTATAGGAGCACTTACTTGCTCAGCTTTTTTAAATATTTATTTTGATATTGATACCAAACTTTCTAAAGAATTAAAAGCTTATGGAGCAAATGTAATGATAAGCCCGAAGCAGGATGAAAATTTTATCTCCAATGCTGAGTATGAAAAAATAAAAGAAAATTTAAAGGCTAGAGCTTTAACTCCTTTTTTGTATGATTTTTTAAATTTAGGCAGTACAAGCGGAGTGGTTTTAGGCACTGATTTTAGGGCTTTAAAAATCACTAAACCTTTTTTAGAAGTTAAAGAAGGAAGCTTTTCTCTAAATGATTTTGATGAAAATTCAGCCTTTTTAGGGGTTAATTTAGCCAAGCAACTAGGCCTAAAAACAGGCAATGAACTTCAAATTTACAATCCAAACAACGGAAAAAGCATAAAACTTACCATAAAAGGCATACTTTCAAGCAATGATGAATTTGATAGCATTGTTTTAGCCCCTTTAAGCGTGGTGCAAAATTTAAGCGATAGAGCCGGTATTAACTATGCTAATGCTGTAGTTTATGGAAATTTTGATGAAGTTAAAGCCAAAACACAAGCAATCAACAATGAATTCATCGATGTAAAACCTATATCTTCAGTATCCTTAAGTGAAGGTTTAGTGCTTGGAAAAATCAAAGCTTTAATGTTTTTAATCATACTTGTAGTATTGATCATAGTCACTACTAGCGTTAATACAACTTTAAGCTCTATTATATTTTCTCGCAAAAAAGAAATCGCACTGCGTTTAGCCTTGGGTGCAAAAAAAAGTGAAATTTTTAAACTTTTTGCTAGTGAATGCTTTATAGTAAGTTTTTTTGCTAGTTTAATCGGAGCTTTTTGTGGGATATTTTTAGCCAATGTCTTTGGTTATTTGATTTTTAATTCTAGTATTGATTTTAGATTTATAGCTGTTTTTATAGCCTTAATCATTTCTTTGATTTTTGCCTTTTTGGCTGCATTTTTTCCTATAAAAAGAGCATTAAAAATCAATGTGTGTGAAAATTTGAAAGGTGAATGATGAAAAAAGAACTTATTAAAATAAACAATTTAAATAAAGAATTTGGCAAAGTTAAAGCCTTAAACAATATCAACTTAAGCGTCTATGAAGGAGAATGGCTTGCCATCATGGGTCCATCAGGAAGTGGAAAATCAACGCTTTTAAACATACTATCACTCATGGATACTCCAAGCTCTGGAGAGTATATCTTGGATAATGAAAACCTAGAGCAAATGGATGAAGAGCAAAAAATCACCTTGCGTCGTGAAAAAATAGGACTTGTCTTTCAACAATTTCATCTTATCCCCTATCTTAACGCCTTAGAAAATGTTATGCTCTCTCAGTATTATCACTCAAGCGTAGATGAAGAAGATGCCAAAATGGTTCTTGAAAAAGTAGGACTTTCACATAGACTCACTCATTTACCTAGCCAATTAAGTGGCGGGGAGCAACAAAGAGTTTGCATAGCAAGAGCTTTGATCAACAACCCAGAGCTTTTACTTGCAGATGAACCCACAGGAAATTTAGATGAAGCCAATGAACAAATCGTTCTTCAAACCTTGCAAAAATTAAAAAATGAAGGTAAAACCATAGTTTTAATCACACACAATCCTGATTTAGCCAAATTCGCAGATCGAACCCTTATCTTACAACATGGGGTGTTAAAATGAAAAAAAGCCTTTTAATCTTAAGCATTTTGTTTTTGCTCAATGCTTGTTCTTTTGAAAATTCAAAAGATACTGGAAAAGTTGGAGAAAAAAGCGCTGAAATTTCAGCTAAAGATACCTTAGGAAAAGCTGTAAAACTTGCTGATGATAATACAAGTTTAAAAGTCTTAGTCTTTTTTCAAAATGGCTGCCCTTCTTGCTTAAAAGAACTCCCTTCTTTAGATGAATTCATACAAAATCACCCCAATAAAATCAGTGTTTATGCTATAAATTCCATCGATAATGCCAATGTGGTTAAGGTTTTAGCCGAACAATTTGACTTTAAAAATGTAAAAGTTTTAAAAGACGATCTTAAAATCACCAATGATCGTTACGCTGTGTTTACAACCCCTACTACCATCATCATTAAAGATGGGATGATAAAAGATAGAATTTTAGGAGAAAAACCATGGGAATTTTTCGAATCCAAGCTTATTTCTTTGCTTTAATCATAGCTTTATTTTTTGTAGCTTGTGATAGTGGAGAAAATTTTAAAGCTTTAAATAGTGATAAAACCTATAATTTTGCCTACAATGGTTTTGAAAAAAGCCTAAAACTAAATGATAAAGCACAAAATTTTGCTTTAGTATTTTTCACAAAAGATTGCGGAGTTTGCAAAGAACAAATTCCTATTTTGCAGAATTTGGCTAAAAATTATGATTTTAGTATCTTTGTGGTTTTAGGTGATGCAAATGATGCAAATGATGCAAAAGCTTGGGCTGATGAAAAAGGTTTATCTAATTTAGCAATGTTTTATGAAAAAAGAGCAGCTAAATACCTTTCAAGTGCCATTGGGGAAATATATGGAGTACCTGTGCTTAGTTTTTTCAAAGAAGGAAAAATGGATGAAAAATTCATAGGCTTAACTCCTTATAGCATACTTGAAAAAGAAATCAAAAAAGTAAAAAGCTAAAAATTTACTTTAAAGCTTTTTATCTCCTATAAAATATCCATAAAGCTCATAGCTTCCATCTTTTTTCATCAAAATTACAGGATATTTTTCACTATAACCTTGTTCCATTCCTGGGCTTCCTTGCGGCATGCCAGGAGCTGAAATTCCTATAACATCTTTAGGTTTGTTTTCAAGCAACCAGCTTACAGCACTTTCAGGAACATGCCCTTCAATAGCATAACCTTCAATCACACCTGTATGGCAACTTTGATACTCATCTTTTATACCCATTTTTTCTTTGATTTTAAGAAAATCATTGGTTTTATGAACACTAACCTCATAACCCTTAGCTTTCATATAATCAGCCCAAAAATCACAACAGCCACAAGTAGGACTTTCATAAACTTGTATTTCCTTAGCTTGCGTAAGAGTGAGTAAAAAAAGAATGGTTAAAATTGTTTTTTTCATAATCGCTATCCTAAGTAAAAAATATATAATAATACTTTTATAAAGTTAATATCATCACATTTTTAACACTAAAAATGAATTTACAAAAATTTAATCAAGAAAAAGATTTTTAATGAGTACTGATTTTGTCTTTACAGCAAAGATATAAAAGATAAAACGATTTAAAAAACTAGAAATTTTTAACTTAAAAAGCTTAAAATTTAGATATATTTTATACTTACTATGTTTTTTTATAGTTAAAACCTTTATGGTGTGAAAGCTCTAAAATAATAGAGCTTTCAAGTATTATTTGAAATTATAGAACTTATCAGCAGCGCCACCATCACAAGAAACCTTATCGTTTGATTTTGTATATTTATCCCCTTTAACACATTCAATATTCCATTCAGCAGCCCAATTTGTTTTTCTATCTACAACTAAGAATTCATTATAATAAATAATCTTTCCTTTTGCTATCTTTTGTTTCATTACTTTAAAAACACCCCTTTGAATAACATTATAGTGTTCTGGATCATCTTTCTTGATACTTTCTATAGCGTAAATCTCTAAGTTATCAGTGTTAAATTGATTTTTCATTTCTTCTTTAGCATCTTCTAAAGCTATTTTTGCATAGGCATCATCTCCTCCTGATACTTTAACTAAATTAGAATCATGTATAGTGATAACCCCTGCAAATGCTGACACATTTAAAGCAACTAAAGCTGCTAAAGCTAAACCTAATTTTTTCATTTTATCTCCTTGAATTGAATTTTGTATATTTTAATTATTTTTCAAATCTTTTGCAAGATAATTTTTAAATTTATCTAAATTAAATTTACATTTTATCTAACAATCATAAGAAATTTTAAAATGAAATAAAAATTTATGAGAAATCAACTCTTGTTTGAAAATGATAAAAGTAAGTGGTGCGGATGAAAGGACTTGAACCTTCACGCATTGCTGCACCAGATCCTAAGTCTGGCGTGTCTGCCAATTTCACCACATCCGCTAAAGTGGTACGCCCAAGAGGATTCGAACCTCTGACCTACGGCTTAGAAGGCCGTTGCTCTATCCAGCTGAGCTATGAACGCATATAAAATCTTGGTGGTGCGCCCGATAGGAATCGAACCCATAACCTACAGATCCGAAGTCTGTTGCTCTATCCAGTTGAGCTACGAGCGCTTAGTGGGGTGAGTGATGGGAATTGAACCCACGACCCTCAGGACCACAATCTGATGCTCTAACCGACTGAGCTACACTCACCATTTTGTATAAATTTATAAAAAATGGTCGGGGTGAAAGGATTCGAACCTTCGGCCCCTTGGTCCCAAACCAAGTGCGCTAACCAGACTGCGCTACACCCCGAATAAATAAAAGGAAATATTTTATCACAAAATAATTTTAAAGTCAAGGATTTTCATCTCTTATTCTTAAAAAAACCGGAAAGCGAGGTAAGGAATTTTTGGTCAATCCATTAAATTTATAAGTCACAATACTACCAATTTTTGGAGGATTTTTTCTATCTTCATCTTTTAAACCACTGCCTATTTTAATGATTTGTCCATTAGGCATTTTACAAAGTAAGGCACCTACTTGATTTTCAAATTTACCCTTACCCTTGCGAAATCCTACCAACTCACATTCTGCATCATCATAGGGTTTTAATTTCATAGCATTTTTACTTCTGCCTTTTTCATAAGGACTTAAATTTTTGCGTATGACAATACCTTCACCTTGATTTTTTATAATGCTTTCGTAAAATTGATTTAAATTATTTTGATTTTCAACTGGAATTTGAGGAATAATTTTTATATAGGCACTAGGATATTTTTGCAAATACTCTTCTAAAACAGCCAAACGATTTTTAAGAGTACAAGTAGAAATTTGAAATTCTTCGCAAGCATTTGGCACATCAAAAATATTATAAGTTACTTCCTTCCATAAGGTCAAATTGCTATCGCCACTACGAATTAAAGCTGAAATTTCATCAAATTTATTTCTTGCTATCCAAAGCTCACCATCAATAGCAAAAGGAGGGAAATTTTTTGTAAAAAAGTCAGGAGTTTTTATTTTATAATTTTGGCGAGTTTTTAGATATTTTCCATCCCAAATTCCACGTACTCCATCAAATTTTTCGCTCATCAAGTAAGCATTAAAATCTTTAGAGTTAAAATCTTGCTTATCGAATTTGCTAAGAAGTAAAATTTCATTAGCAAAAACTAAACAAGCACAACATATTAAAAAAATAAATCTCATCAAAGCAGATTAATCATATATCCAGTTGCATCTTTTTGAATATTATAATTATAAGTTCCATCAAGATATATTACAAGTCGATAATATCCTTTGTGAGATCCAAAGTCTATGCGTTTAAAAATAGAATTGCTAAGGCGTATGTTTTTTGTAGGACTAATCAAGTTAGATCTAAAATCTATAACGATTTTGCTTGGATTTCCTACTGAAAAATCTGTGATCATTTCATCACTAGTGTTAAGTTTTATTTTGTTTTTATAAACCGCGTAAGAAATAAAATCATAAATCTTTGCAACCTGTAAAGGTATTTCAACATTGGCTGTTGAGTTTGATTCTTGTTTAGAGCTATTTTTTTCAGGTATAGTAACTGAAACATCAAGTACTTTTGAAGGATCAGGGCTTTTAAATCTTGATATAGTATAAGTATCGTGCCAATCAATACTTTTATTGATATCTAAATCGATCTTATCTTCACTTCCGTCTAAATTGATATAATTAAAAGTGATGCTTTTTAAAATTCTTGCACTAGAATTAAATTTAACTTCCTCTTTTTGAAATTCAGGTGGAGCAACCAAGGTTATATTTTGATCTGTCTTGAAAGGATTTTCATCAGCATATAAAAGAGAGGTAAAAATAAAAAATATTGCCAAAATTCTAGTTTTCATTTGGGTATAATCCTTTTAATTCAAAATAATCTTTTTGTGCTTTAGCATTTTGTTCTTTGAGCAAAATAATCTTTTTATTAAGCTCTTCTTTGGTATTTTCTAAGCTTAATAAAGTGTCTAAAGAATACTGCCCAAAAAACATATTGCCAAAATAAATCGCTCCAATTACAACAAGAAAAGCCCAAAAAATCATTTTTATAACATGGGTATAAAAACTTTTTTTTCTTGTGCTTTCGTCGTATTCTTTAAGTAAATCGCTCAGAGCTTTTCTCCTAAGTATTCATCACTTTCAAGTTCAATTTCAAGCAAGCGATTGTATTTTGCAGTTCTTTCGCCTCTTGCTAGGGCTCCTGTTTTGATTTGTCCTGTATTTAAAGCTACAGCAAAATCTGCTATAAAAGCATCTTCACTTTCGCCACTTCTATGACTCATCACGCATTTATAGTTATTTCTTTGCGCTAAACGCACAGTTCTCATAGTTTGGGTAATAGTTCCGATTTGATTTGGTTTAATAAGCACAGCATTTGCCATTTTTTTGATGATGCCTTCTCTTAAAATATCTTCATTAGTTACAAACAAATCATCACCCACAAGTTGAATTTTATTGCCTAATTTTTCAGTAAGCTTGATCCAACCTTCAAAGTCATTTTCAGCTAAACCATCTTCGATACTACAAATTGGATATTTCGCACAAAGTTCTACATAGCGTTCGATCAAATCCTCGCTTGAAAAAGCCTTGCCTTCCATGTTGTATTTGCCATCTTTGAAAAATTCTGTACTTGCTACATCAAGAGCGATTTTTACACGATTTTCATAACCTGCTTTTTTGATACAAGTCATTAAAAGATCGATAGGTTCTGTGTTGTTAGCTAAATTTGGAGCAAAACCGCCTTCATCACCTAAAGCCGTAGAATGTCCAGAATTTGCGAGTTCTTTTTTTAATATCGCATAAATTTCACAAACCGAACGCAAAGCTTCTTTAAAGCTGGTAAAACCGAAAGGCATGATCATAAATTCTTGAAAATCTACATTGTTGTTTGCATGAGCACCACCATTTATGATATTACACATTGGTACAGGCAAAATGCTTGCATTTGCACCACCTAAGTAGCGATACAAAGGCATTCCCAAAGCAGCCGCAGCCGCACGAGCTGTTGCCATAGATACGCCTAAAGTCGCATTTGCGCCTAAATTTGAGTAATTATTTGTTCCATCAAGCTCACGCAAAGTATCATCAAGTTGAGTTTGATTAAAAGCATCTAGCCCTAAAATTTCATCTGCAATGGTTTCATTGACATTTGCAACAGCTTTTAAAACGCCTTTTCCACCAAATCTTTCATCATTATCACGCAATTCTAAAGCCTCTTTTGAACCTGTACTTGCACCACTTGGAACTATGGCTGCACCTACACTTCCATCGCTTAGCGTAACTTCAGCTTTTACGGTTGGATTTCCTCTGCTATCAAGAACTTCATAGGCTCTAACATCTTCAATTACTAACATTATTCTTCTCCTTCGTCATCTTCGCTACCGCTGAACATACCTTCTATTCCCATAGAATTTTGAATCGCTTTTGTGATTTCATCTGCAATTTCAGGGTTTTCTTTTAAAAAAGCTTTTGAGTTTTCTCTACCTTGTCCAAGTTTTTTATCTTTATAAGAGAACCACGCACCACTTTTATCTACGATATCAAGTTTTACACCGTAATCAATCAACTCACCTTCACGGCTTAAACCCTCTCCAAACATCACATCAAATTCAGCTTGTCTGAATGGAGGAGCAACTTTATTTTTAACTACTTTTACTTTTACACGATTTCCTATAGGTTCTTCGTTTTGTTTTAAGGTTGCTACTTTTCTAACATCTAAACGCACAGAAGCATAAAATTTTAACGCATTTCCACCTGTTGTGGTTTCAGGAGTACCATAACCCATAGCGCCGATTTTCATACGAATTTGGTTGATGAAAATTACTGTGGTATTCATTTTATGAACTATACCTGTAAGTTTTCTTAGAGCTTGAGACATAAGTCTTGCTTGAAGTCCTACATGTTGATCACCCATATCGCCTTCAATTTCTGCTTTTGGGGTAAGTGCTGCAACGCTATCTACTACGATAAGATCTACTGCGCCACTTCTTGCTATAGTTTCTACAATTTCTAAGGCTTGTTCTCCAAAATCAGGCTGAGAAACATACAAATCATCTGTATTTACACCCAAATTTTTAGCATATTTTACATCAAGCGCATGTTCTGCATCGATAAAAGCACAAACTCCACCTGCTTTTTGGCATTCTGCGATAATGTGTAGAGTTAGAGTGGTTTTACCTGAACTTTCAGGCCCATAAATTTCTATAATTCTTCCTTTTGGAACACCGCCTATACCTAAAGCAAGATCAAGTCCAACTGAACCTGTGCCTATGCTATCGATTTGCTCAACTTCTTTATCCCCTAGTCTTAAGATAGTGCCTTTTCCAAAGGTTTTATCTAAACTTTTTAGGGCAGCGTCTAGAGATTTTCTTTTATTATCATCCATAACTTTCCTTAAAAATTCTAAATTTTTAGTTAGAATTCTAACAAAATAAAATTAAATAATGATTTATTTTGCTAGAATTAAAGCAAAGATTTAAAGGAAACATAGATGAAAAAAATTACTATTGCACATTCTCCTGATGCTGATGATATTTTTATGTATATGGCTATTAAATTTGGGTGGATGGGGAATGATTTTGCTTATGAAAATACAGCTTTAGATATACAAACTCTAAATGAATTTGCCTTGAAAAATGAATTTGATGCTACGGCTATTTCTTTTGGGCTTTATCCTTTAATCGCTTCTGAGTATGCACTTTTACGCACAGCAGTGAGTTTTGGCGAAGGTTATGGGCCAAAACTCATCAAGAAAAAAGATACGCATTTAAAAAGAAATTTTAAAATCGCTTTGAGTGGAGCAAATACCACCAATGCTTTGATTTTTCGTATGAAATACCCTGAAGCTAGAATTATTTATAAGAATTTTTTAGACATTGAAAATGCAGTTTTAAGTGGTGAAGTAGATGCAGGAGTTTTGATCCATGAAAGCATTTTAGAATTTGATCAAAGTCTTTGCGTGGAAGCAGAACTTTGGGATATATGGCTTGAATTTGCTAAAGAAAATTTACCTTTGCCTTTAGGTGGAATGGCTTTGCGTCGCTCTTTGCCTTTAAGCGATGCGATTAAAATCGAAAAGGATTTAACCAATGCTGTAAAAATCGCCGATGCAAATCGTAAAATTTTAACCCCTATGCTTATGGAAAGAAAACTTATCCGTGTTGATGAAGAAAAACTGGATACTTATCTTAATCTATATGCCAATAAAAACTCCATTAGCATGAATCAAACTCAACTTTTAGCTGTAGATACGCTTTTTAAACTAGGATATGATTATAAATTTTATGATAAAATCATACATGTAAATGATTATCTTATCCCTAGCGAATACGAAGAAGCTAGAAATTCTTAAAAAGGATAAAAATGGATGAAAGTACCTTGGTTGCTCTTGGAGTGCAAACCTTTAAAATCACACTTTTACTTTCCTTGCCTATGCTTTTAGCAGGGCTTATTGCAGGGCTTGTAATCAGTATTTTTCAAGCAACTACACAGATTAACGAAATGACACTTTCTTTTGTTCCTAAAATCATCCTGGTTGTAGTTATTTTAATCTTTTTAATGCCTTGGATGACTACAACTATGATTGACTTTACCGAAAACATACTAAATCAAATTCCAACTTTTATCAAATGATCATTGATTTTAAAAAATACTCTTCTGTGCGTATAGGAAATAAATTTGAAGTTTTAGTTTTGGATCAAATTTGTGATTTTGATGGTTTTTTAATAGGCGGCGCAAATAACCTTTTAGTTAGCCCAAAACCTAAAAATATAGGAATTTTAGGAGATAGTTTTGATTTTATACAAATTTTAGATCAAAATAAAGATTTCACCCATCTTCGCATAGGCTGCAAAACAAAATCAAGCAAAATGTATCGTTTTGCCAAAGAAAATAATCTTAAGGGTTTTGAGTATTTAAGCAAAATTCCTGGTACACTTGGCGGGCTTTTGAAGATGAATGCAGGACTTAAAGGAGAGTGCATTAGTCAAAATTTAATCAAAATTGCTACTTTTCAAGGCGAAATTTTAAGAGAAAATATAAATTTTGATTATCGTTTTTGTCCTTTAAATATGCCTTTTTTTTGGGCTGAATTTAAACTAAATTTTGGCTTTGATACCCTTAAAGATAAAACTTTAAAAAATGCAAGGAGCAACCAACCTAGTGGGGCAAGCTTTGGCTCTATCTTTAAAAATCCAAAAAACGACTTTGCAGGACGTTTAATCGAAGCTGTAGGACTTAAAGGATTTAGCAAGGGAGATGCTATGTTAAGCGACAAACACGCAAATTTTTTAATCAATAAAAAAAATGCAAGTTTTGAAGATGCGTTTTTTCTTATCGAATTAGCTAGAAAAAAAGTCTTTGAAGAATTTGGCATAAACTTAGAAAATGAAGTAATTATAATCTAAACACAGAAAACAATAAAAGTCTAAAAATTTACTCTTAATCTAACTTTAAATAAAACATAAATTCAAACAATATAGTTTTATTATAATAAGTATTTAATAATATTTTAAGTATAACTATTTTAATATTCTGTCGTTTTATTTTGTATTTTATATTATTTTTAAAAAATATAATATATAGAACAAATTATAAAGGGAGGAAATTCTTATGAAAAATATCACATTAACTAAAACACCTATAGGAGAGGGTAAAGAATCCTGTTTAAATTCTAAAAAGATAGTTTTATCTTTGGCTGCTATTTCTTTCTTAGCTAGTTGTGCAAATGCTGCACCTACTCCTGAAATAAAAACTTATGATGAAATAAGTAAAAATACTAAAGCTAGTTCAGCAAGTGTTTATGCTCCTCAAGCTAGGATTAATACGACTGTAAGTAGTTCAATCAACAATCAAATCAACATTTCTGATTCAGGTGTGCATACCATAATAATTGAAGCAGGTGGAACTTTAGGTAGTATAGGTAATAACAATAAAATCATCTATGCCCATGCTAGTGGTAACAACACTCTTACTCTTGCTAATCTTACCAATAAAGGAACTATTAACGGTAAGGTAGCTGTAGAACATGATCGAGGTTTTACAGGAACCATCACTGTTAACACCTTTGAAAATACAGGTCAAGTTAATGGTCAAATTTATATGGGAGTTTGGGGAGGTCAGGGAACTCTCACTGTGGATCAGTTTGATAACAGTGGAACTATAGCTTCAAGCGATAAAGGAGTTTTTTTCGAAGGCGGTGCTAATAATAAATCTACGATTAATAATTTTAACAATACTGGAGTTATAAGTTCAACAAATAAAGAAGCTGTCCAGTTTAATTATACCGATGTTAAAACCATTACCAATAATGGAAACATTAAAAGCGAAGGACATAGAGGTATAAGCATAAATAATTCAAGTGTACAAACTCTTAATAATAGTGGCACTATTCAAACCAGCAATCAAGATGTAAAAAACTGGGATACACAAGCAATATATATTGGCAATTCTACAATCCAAACATTTATCAATAGCAAAAACGGAATCTTAAAAGGTGATGGAAGAAAAGATCCAGGAGGACCTAATGGGGCTATGTTTGCTAGCTCTGGGGTAAATCTTTCTGGTTCTACTATAACAAATTTTGATAACTCAGGCATTCTTTCAGGAAGAGTAGGTATAAATATATCAAGTACCACTATAGATAATTTTAAAAACACTGGTACTATAGAAGGAACATCTGGAGCCAAACAATTATCAGGAGCAGTATTCATTCAAAGTTGGGGAACTTCAAGCTCCACTATTAAAAATTTTGAAAACACAGGCCTAATCAAAAATCAAAACGGCAATGCTATCTTCATAGGTGATGGCAACAAGATAGAAACCCTTACAAATAAAGGAACTATAGAAGCAGGCAACAATGGTATAACTTTTTATGCATTTGATACAAATAAAAAGCCCGTTAATATTGGTAAAATCACTATAGAAGAAGGTGGTGTTATTAAAGCAGGCAATGATGCAATCCATATAGATGGAAGTAAAAATGGTATTGAGGGTGAAGGTATTGAAGTTAAAGAAGGGGGTAGATTAGAAGGTGGTAATGCAGGTATTTATATAGGCGGTGGTAAGCAAGTAAATACTAGTATCAATGTATCTGGAACTATCCAAGGTGGTAATGGGGGTATTATAAATACTGGAACCATTGGACAAAAAGATACAGAAGTTCAAACTCACGGTATCACTATTGAAAATGAAGGTCTTATTGCTTCTGCAAAAGGAAGTGGTATTTTAAATACTGACAATGGAATTATTTATGGTAATATTTTCAATAAAAGTAATAATAATTTAAGTTTAAAAAATGATTCTGATGCGACTATTACAAGTGGTATTAAAAATGAAGGTGGTGGAACCATCTTTGTTAATAACCAAGGAACCATAGATAAAGATAATAGTGGCAATCATTTAACTAACAGCGGATCTGGTAGCATAGTCATAGAAGATTGGCTTGTTACTACAGATAAAGATACGGGTAAATTAGACACTATAGTTGTAGGTGGAAGTGGAAATGGAAATGTAAGTGCTGATAAAATTACTATAGATGAGAGTAATCTCGATCTAGGACAACTTGATAATATAAATGATATCATCTCAGGTGTTAATCAAAACAATATTGGCAATATAGGAACCAATGGAGGTGGAGAAATATCTTTAAGCTTTGAT
>NZ_MJWZ01000065.1:0-86978 GCF_001762535.1 Campylobacter sp. BCW_6889
ATCCTTGCTACTAAAAAAGGTTTAGAACAAGACAATCAAGCCGTTAAAGAATCAGTTCAAACCGTATCAGTTGTAGAAGGTGGTAATCTAACAGCAAGAATTACTGCTAATCCAAGAAACCCGCAACTTATTGAACTTAAAAATGTTCTAAATAAACTTCTTGATGTTTTACAAGCTAGAGTAGGTTCTGATATGAATGTTATTCATAAAATATTTGAAGAATACAAAAGCTTAGATTTTAGAAATAAAATCTCTAATGCTTCAGGAAGTGTTGAATTAACTACTAATGCTTTAGGCGATGAAATAGTTAAAATGCTAAAACAAAGTTCAGACTTTGCTAATGCTTTAGCTAATGAAAGTGGAAAATTACAAACTGCTGTTCAAAGCTTAACCACTTCTTCAAATTCTCAAGCTCAATCTTTAGAAGAAACTGCAGCAGCTTTAGAAGAGATCACTTCTTCTATGCAAAATGTTTCAGTTAAGACTAGTGATGTTATCACTCAATCTGAAGAGATTAAAAATGTTACAGGTATTATAGGAGATATTGCAGATCAAATCAATCTTTTAGCTTTAAATGCAGCTATTGAAGCTGCACGTGCTGGAGAACATGGTAGAGGCTTTGCTGTTGTAGCTGATGAAGTTAGAAAACTAGCTGAAAGAACACAAAAATCTTTATCTGAAATAGAAGCTAATACTAATTTACTTGTTCAATCTATCAATGATATGGCAGAAAGTATTAAAGAACAAACTGCAGGTATTACTCAAATCAATGATAGCGTAGCACAAATTGATCAAACTACTAAAGATAATGTTGAAATTGCTAATGAATCAGCTATTATTTCTAGTACAGTAAGTGATATAGCTAATAATATCTTAGAAGATGTTAAGAAGAAGAGGTTTTAATTAGTCATTCAAGCCCAAAAAAGGGCTTGAATTTTAAAAATTTATGCTATGATTTTATATATTTTATCAAGGAAAATATATGAATTTATGGGATAAAAAAGCCAAAACTTACACAAGATATCAAAACACTTTAAACACCATACAAAAGCAAACTTTTGAATATTTACAAAATTTAAAGATTTCTTTTCAAAATAAAAGCATTATAGATATAGGATGTGGAACTGGAGTTTGGACTTTACACTTAGCTAAAGAGGCTAAAGAAATTTTTGCCTTAGATAGTGCAAATGCTATGCTTGAAATTTTACAAGAAGATGCCAAAAAACTAAATCTTAACAATATAAAATGCGAAAATTTGAGCTTTGAAACTTGGATGCAAAACAATCCTAATGCTAAATTTGACCTTGCATTTTTAAGTATGTCCCCTGCTTTACAAAATGAAAAAGATTATACAAATTTCTTAAATCTAGCTAAAACAAAAATTTATCTTGGTTGGGCTGATTATAGAAAAAGTGATTTTTTAGATCCGATTTTTAAATATTTTAATACCGAATTTAAAGGTTTTTATAAAAAAGATTTAGAAAGTTATTTACTAGAAAAAAATATATTTTTTCATAAGATTGTTTTTGATGAAACACGCAAAGTTCAAAGAACGAAAGAAGAGGCTATAGAAAATGCTCTATGGCATTTAAACATTAACAAAATCACAGCTTCTAAAGAAACTGTAAGTTCTTTTGTTGAAAATGATATTATTGAAACTATAGAATCCAAAATAAAACTTTTAATTATAAATAACTTATAAAAACATTAAGCTTATACTTATTACAATTTCACCGATTATTTCAAAGGAGTTTTTAATGGTTAAAAATTTAATCATCAAATTTGGACGCTTGATTCTTGATGCAATTGCAGTGATAAGTTTTGTTGTAGCTTTGCTTTATTCTCTTTTTATGATGTTTAGCATTGGATTTTTAGCTGGTTTATTGTCGCTGATAGTCAGTTTTATTGCTTTATTTCTAAGTTTTTTTGTAATCTATCTTGTTATAGATATCAGAGATGCTCTTGTAAATAAAGCTTAAATTTTCCACCTTTAAGGTGGAAAATCAATGTTTTAATTGAAATTTCAAAATTTCTCCGGCCATATAAGGCACGACTTGATTGTATTTATCTTCATAGACATTTGGCACTTGCCATTCTTTTTCTTCTAAAGTTAAATTTTATCTTCTTTAAATTTCAAATCATAAATTTTACAAGCATTATAGCTTAAAAATTTTTGCAAATTTCTTCAGAGCTATTTTAGCTGAAACAGATTTATAAAGGTAATTTTGAAAATCCTTTGCATATTTTATAAATCATCTGATTATTTTTTTAAATATGCAAGAACTACAGAATTAAATAATTATAAATATCTTGACTATAGAAAAACATTCCTGTTAATAAATATATAAAAATCTAACAAATTATGCTAGATTGATTTTTGAAATTTCATCTTGTATTTTTAAAGTCTCATTTAAAGTTTGTATGATCAAAGTAAAATGCTTATGATCTATGTCTTCTTCTTTGTGGCTTTTTAAGTATTTATCTAGCACAACATAACCACCTATTTTAAACTCATAAATTTCAAGACTTACTTCGTTAAAATACAAACTTTCGTTTATGAAAAGTTCTTTTGTGTCTTTGTTATATTTGATTTTTTGTATTTTGAAATTTTTATTTTTAATGTCTTTAAACAAGGCTTCACCTACATTAAAATCTAACTCATTATTTTTTAACAAATGTAAATTTATAAGCTTTAAACCTAGTTTGCTTAAGTTTTTAAAAGTATTTTTATCTTTTGTAAAAGGAATTTTTGGAAAATCAATTTTTAAAAAGTCAAGATATTTTTCTCTATAGTTTTTATGAAAAAGCACAGCATAGATATAGCCTAGTATGTTTTCAGGTGAGAATTTTTCTTTGTAAAGCTCATCTATGAAAGCTCTAAAGTTTTCTTTGAAATTTTCTATTTTTGAAGTGAAATTTTCTTCATTAAAATTTGGATTTTCTTTTTTTAGGAATTTTTTACTTCTAGTTGTAGGGTAAAGATAAAGTGGATAAATATAGCTACCACTACCCACTAAATGCAAATCTATGATTTTGTTACTAATAAAAATATTATTAATATTATTTAATTTTGTTCCTCTGTCACAAATTAATCCTATATTTTCATTTTCTAAAAAATGTTCCATTGTTTCAATTCTAGGTCTTTCCACTTTTTTTATATCATAATAAATTTTTTGTGTATCAAAAGGTCTGTATGCTATTTCTTTTATATTTTTCTTATCAAATTCATTATAATAATCATGAATTTGCTGTTTTAATTTTTCAGTATTGGTTGATATTAATATAGAATCTTTAGCACTAACAATCCCTACGCTTGATAACATAAAAATATCTTTTACGCTTATGCTTTTGTTGTATTCTTCTAACGAGTCATTATTTTGTGGCAAGAAAAGATAAAAAGGCTCGTTGTTTTTAACTAAAGTCCATTTTATAGAATTTAAGTTATTTTCATATAAAAATTCGTATTTATCTTTTCTTTTGCCGTATAAATCATGATAATAAATTTTTGTATTTTTAGCTTTTGAATTTTGTTTTATAAAGATATTTATACTTACTCCTTGCATGATATCAAAGACATTATCATCTTTGCTTCCATCAGGAGCTTTTTCTTTTTTTCTAGTATCGCCGTGTAAATTAAGTATATAAATTTTATCAAAGCTTTGCATTAGAGAATATCTCATACCTCTAAAGGTAGGATTATCTAAAAAGCTATTATTTGAAATAAAAGCAAAAATTCCACTTTCTTGAAAGTCTATTTTGCTTTGGGCAAAGCGTATGAATTTTACATAATCATCTAAAAGCCATTTTGGATTTTTTTCATTTTCTAGTTTGTGTTTTTCGTATATGGCTTTAAAAGTGCTTGTGTTTTGCTTTGTTTTTTCTTGAAAATATAAATTTATATATTCTTTTTGCTCTTTGCTAAGATTTGCTTTGCTTGGTTCTAAACCATAGCTTATTTTAATCTCATCTTCGTATAAGCCTTTGTTACTACTTGCTCCACTATATGGTGGATTGCCTGTGATGATTAGAATTTGTTCTTCTTTTATTTTTTGTGCTTTTTTGAATTCTTTTGTTAGATCAATGAGAGTAAAAAGCGTGTTTTGATCATTTTGTTCTTTAGATATGCTTTTAGAATATAAAGTATTTGTTAGTGCTATTTTAAAACTTTCATCATCGTTTAATGGAGAGTTAAATTCTTCTTTGAAGCTTTGAGAAAGTTTTAAGTGCGCTATAGTATAAGGTGCTATTAAAAATTCAAAACCGCAAAATTTGCCTATCAAAGCTTTTAGATTGTAATTAACGCTATTTTTGTTTATAGGCTCTAAGGCTTTTCTAAAAGCTTCAAGTAAAAAGGTGCCAGTGCCTGTGGCAAAATCAAGCAAGGTTATATTTTTATCTAAAGCTTCACTTAATCCTTTTTTGTGATTGAAATCTTGTTTTAAAACTTCATCAACAGCATTGATGATGAAAATTACTACAGGCGCAGGAGTATAATACACTCCCCTTACTTCTCTAAGCTTTGGATCATAGCTTGCTAAAAATGTTTCATAAAAGTGCAAATAAGGATCTTTGTGAGTAGATAAAATAGTAGGACGATTAAATAAGTCTTTCTCGCCTGTTTTGTTTAATTCTTTAATAATGCTTGTAATGTCTATATGATTTATAATATTTATGATTTCTTCTAAAAGCCATTTTATATTTTCTAAATTTTCAAAACTATCATCTAAAAATCCACTCATAGAACGGATTAATGGAAATGATTTTGGTATGAATTTTTTAGCATTGTTTAGATCAATTTCTTTTGCGGTATCGTTATTTAATTTTGCTAAGAATAAGCTATAAGTTAAAGTTTGTGCAAAAGAATCGCAAAATTCTTCATAGGATAATTCTTTATAAAGTGTTTCTTTGAAAGTATTAAATAAACTTATCAATGCTTCATTTTCAATTGATAATAAAAGCTCATCTTTTAAAATTCTTGTTCTTAGGCTTAGATGATTTGCAAAATCTAAAGCTGAATTTATGGGATTTGGGATTTTAGAAAAAAATATGCTAAAAAGTTCGTTTAACTCTTGTGTTTTAGTATCTAGTAAAGATTGATTTTTAACAATGCTTTTAATCTCATCAAGAGAGCAAATTTTTACTTCTTTACAAATGATAATTTCATTTTTATCATTTAAACTTAATAATATAAATCTTAAATAATCTGTGAGAATGATATTTGGGCTTAATTTTGTGTATTTTAAAATTTGATCACTTGTTATGATGTTATCAAGATTTGCATTTACTCTTTTGTTTTCTATGTAACCTAGTGTTAGAAAATCTTTTGTAATTAAAAAATCTGGAGCGCCTCTACCTTCTTTGTCATTGTTTGGTTCTTGTTTGATAGAGATTTTATTTTGCTTGTCTTGATTGTCTTTTATAGCTTGCAATAAATTTTGCAAAGCTGTTCTATGTGTGTGTTCCTTATCATTGATAGAAATATCTTTTATGTTTTCTAGATAAGCTTTTAGCATTAATTTCCTTTAATTTGCGACTTTGAAATTTAAAGTTTTCCCTGCCATAAATGGCACTACATCGCCGTATTGTTGCGCTACTTGCCATTTTTTTTCTTCTAAAGTTAAAATTTTATCTTCTTTAAATTTCAAATCATAAATTTTACAAGCGTTATCGCTTAAAAATTTTTGCAAATTTTCTTCGGAGCTATTTTGCTTAAATAATTCAGCTAAAACAGGTAAAATCACTGGAGCACTAAAAACTCCAGCCGCACAACCGCAACATTCTTTAGCGTGCAATGGATGAGGCGCGCTATCACTTCCAAACATAGCCTTTTCATAGCCACTAAAAGCAAGCTCGCAAAGGGCTTCTTTATCTTCATAGCGTTTTGCAATAGGCTTACAAAAAAGATGAGGATTCATTTTACCTCCGATAACATCATCTAAAGTGATGATTAAATGATGTAAAGTGATTGTCGCATATAAATTTTCATAATCTTTTAGCAAATCACACAAAACCTTAGTGGTAATATGCTCCATTACAATTTTTAATTTTGGAAAGTTTTTTGCTAATTTTTCATAGATTTTAGCAAAATTTGCCTCTCTATCCATGACAAAATCATTTGTTTCACCATGCACTAGCAAAGGAATATTTAAATCACTCATAGCCTCTAAAGTAGGTTTTAAATACTCTATATCAAAACTTGAAACTCCACCATTTGAATTTGTTGTAATTCCTGCTGGATAAAGCTTAATGCCAAAAATTTCATCTTTGGCAATTTGAAGAAATTTCTCATCATAATTTTTAAAAAAAAGTGTCATTAAAGGAGTGAAATTTTCATCTTTACAAACCTTAATGATACGCATTTTATAAGCTTTTAGATCTTCTAAATTGCAAAGCGGAGGGATTAAATTTGGCATAATCACAGCTGCACAAAAATCTCTTGCACTCAAAGGTGCAATAAGTTCTAGCATTTGATTATCTCTTAAATGCAAATGCATATCTAAAGGATTTTTAAGTATCATTTTTATCTCCTATATTTAGCTGATAAAATCCATTCTTAAGGCGCTTAAAAAGCTTTTTTTCTTCTAAAAATTTAAAAGTAGCAATGATAGTGGGTTTGCTTTGATGTAATTTTTCTTCAAGCTCACTGATTTTAATCATAATAAAACCATTTTCATCGGCATTTTCACATAAAAATTTTAACAATTCAAAACGCTTTTTTCCTAAAATTTCTCGTATTAAATTTTCAAATTTCATAAGTAAATGCTATATAAAATAAAACCCCAAACAAAAAGAGCTAAAAGCACACTAAAAAACACTGCCGCACTCGCACAATCTTTAGCAATTTTTGCCTTTTCATGCCATTCATTTGTAATCAAATCAACACAAGCTTCAATAGCTGAATTTAAAGCTTCTATAATTAAGATAAGTATTAAAACACTTACCAATAACAAATGTTCCAAAAAACTAACTTTTAAGAAAAAACTAAAAACTATCGCAGGGATAATAATGCAAAGTTCAATTCTAAACGCCATTTCATTTTTAAATAAAGCAAAAACCCCTTCTAAAGCATATCTTGCGTTATTTAAAAAATGATATTTAGGCTTCATGGATTTGCCTTAAGTTTAGGATTTAATAAATCATATTCTGGTTCATAAACACTTGTTTTTACATCAAAATATCCTAAAAGAGTACTAAAAAGATTATCTTGAGAAAGTTTTAAACTTTTATGTTCTTTAGCTAAATTCATTAATTTTTCATCATTACTCCAAAAAATAGCAGGAATATGAGTTTGATAACTTGGTGCTATAGCATAAGGCATACCATGAAGATAAATATCATTTTCGCCCAAACTTTCACCATGATCTGAAAGATAAAATAAAGAACTTTCATAATCTTTTTGCTCTTTTAATAGTTTTATAATCTCACTTAAAAGATAGTCTGTGTAAAGCAAAGTATTGTCATAAGTATTGATTAAAGCCTTACTATCACATTTTGAAAGTTCATTGGTATCACAAGTTGGAGTAAATTTTTTAAACTCATTTGGATAGCGTTTATAATAAGTTGGCCCGTGAGAACCTTGCAAATGAAGAACTATTATATTTTGATCACTCAAATGATTTAATTTTTCTTTAAAAGGAGTGAGTAAATTTTCATCCAAATCACTAGAAAGCTTTTGTTTATAAGCTAATCTATCACAAACCCCTTTACAACCACCAGAATTATTATCAAACCATGCAGCATCTACACCTGTTTTATAAAGTATATCCATGGCATTTTCTTGAAATTCTGAACTCGAATAATCTCTACGCTTGGATATAGAAAACATACAAGGTAAACTTACCGCTGTTGCTGTTCCGCATGATGAAAAATTATCAAAAAAGACTACATTATCTTTTTTAGTATAAAAATTGGTATCATTTTTAGTATATCCACCCAAAGAGTAATTTGCTGCTCTAGCGGTTTCACCCACTACCAAAACCAAAATTTTTTTAGTGTGATTATTTTCTCTATAAGCATCATTAGCTATAGTTTTAAATTCTGGCTTAGCTTTTACAAAACGAACATAATAGCGATATACGGCATAAAATTGATAAAAAGGAGTATTATACATTCTTATTTCATTATAGCTTCTAAAAAAAGGCAAGAAAGTTTTACTTAAAGGGATTAAAACTGCACTAACCACAATCAAACCTGATACTATATTGATAATTTTAATTTTTATATGGGATTTAAAACTACCATAATCAATTTTCACTTGAACAACATAAAAAGCCAACAACAAAGCCAAAACAATAAATAAGATCAATTTTAAATTTAACAAATCTTTTACTTCTTTGATATCTGTTTGAACAACATTTTGTATCATATCAGAGTCTATAAGCACTCCATAAAAACTAATAAAATAAACACTTAAAAAAGATGATATTATAAACAGTATAGAAAAAAATTTAGTAAAAAACTTTATAAAAAGTAAAGAGCAAACCACGTGAACTAATGCAAAATAAGCTATAATAAAAACAAAAGTTATAAACCAATTTTGATTGTTTTTTTCATACACAAATTCAAATAAATTAAAATTTAATATTGCAATCATTAAAGAATTTAAGAAAGTAAACCAAAACCAAGTTAATCTAAGCATATAAATCCCACCTTTAAATTTAAGGTTTTAATTTTATTGAATTTTTTTAAATGGATTGTAGTTTTAAATCTTTTTATGTTATGATTTACACTTTTAATGAAAATTTTAAGGAAAATAATGAAACTGCTTTCATGGAATGTTAACGGCTTAAGAGCCATTTGTGATAAAAATGCACTTGATTGGATAGCACAAGAAAAGATTGATTTTATAGGTTTTCAGGAAATCAAAGCACATGAAGATAAATTTCCTAAAAAAATTTATGAATATCCTTTTAAACACATGTATTTTAATTCTGCCAAAAGAGCAGGATATTCTGGGGTAATGAGTCTTTGTAATTTTGATAGCGAAGTAAAAAAATGTGAATTTTTTGATGATGAAGAAGGCAGGGTTTTAGAACACCGCTTTAAAAATATCGCACTTTTTAATATCTATTTTCCAAATGGTCAAAAAGATGAAGAGCGTTTAAATTTTAAGATGAAATTTTATGCAGATTTTTTAGTGTATTTAGATAAGCTTTTAAAGGATGGGTTTGAAATTATCATTTGTGGTGATGTTAATACCGCTCATAAAGAAATCGATCTTACCCATCCAAAAGCCAATGCCAACACTTCAGGTTTTTTACCTATAGAAAGAGCTTGGATCGATGATTTATTAAAACTTGGTTTTATAGATACTTTTAGAGAAATTAATGGCGAAATCAAAGAAAAATACTCGTGGTGGAGCTATAGAATGAAAGCAAGAGAAAGAAATGTAGGCTGGAGGATTGATTATTTTTTCATTTCAAAGGGTTTAAAAGATAAACTTAAAAACGCTTTCATAAGAGATGATATTTTTGGCTCTGATCACGCACCTGTAGGTATAGAAATAGATATTTAATATCCCAAAAATGGGATATTATTTTTTAACAAATTTTTTTGCTTTTTCCCAAAGTCTTACACCGAGCTTTTTAGCTTTTTTAGAATTTAAATCTTTGTATTTTTCACTAGCAATTTTTTCTAATTCAAAAATTTCCTGTTTAAAATGATTTAATTTTCTTTGAGTAAGTTTATTAAAATCATTAATCTTTGGATTTCTCTTAATATCATTTAAAACTAGTATTAGCTGTTCTCTACTTTCACTCGCAAGACGTCTAAATTTAGCAAAAAGATTATCAAGTTCATGTTCTAGCAAATTCTCAACTATACTCTTACAAGGATCATTTTGCAGTTGAATCTCTTTTTTTAAAAGAGCAATAAAATCATCTTCTATACCTATTAGTTCTTTACTTTTTGAACTAACATCTTCTTCAAAATTTGCATAAGTTAATGAAGCTTTAAATTTTTCCATTGCTAAAACAATACCATCTCTTGTACCTTTAATCACGCCTAAACAAAGATCTTTTGCATAAGCCATAGATTCATTAGCTATTTCAAAAGCGGTATTTAAAATAATACTTGAAATTTTTAAAATTCTTTCTTTTTCAAAATGAGCTTCACAAATAGCATTGTATACGAGATTTTTAGCTATTTCGCTACTTGTAAGTTCTATATCTTCAGCCTTTTCTAATGTGGTTAAAAAAGCACTTTCAGCGGTTTCTTTTAAAATTCCAAGCATTTCTATATCAAATAAAATAGCATCATTTAAACCATCGCTAAATTCATTACAAAAAGAATATTCTTGTAAAATATTCTCAAAATCAAAAAAATTATCACTGATTTGATTTTTAATCAAATTCTTTTGATTTTCAATCTGTTTGTTTAATAATTCAGCTTCGCTAATATACTCATAAAGCGAATTTTGAGCATCTGCAACACTTGCTTTTACTAGAGCCTTAATAACCTTTGAAACATTTTCATCGTCACAAAAATCAAGTTTTTTTAAAATAGTTAAAAATTCAACCAAAAGAGAATTTAAAACTTTTTTTGTTTCATGAGGATTATGTGAAATTTGCTTATATGCAAGATTAAAACTCAAGTCTTCAAGTAAATCGCTTGCTTCATCTTTACCGAGATTTGATAAAGAATTTTCAAAAATAATTAAAGTATTTTTCATTTTTCCTTCTTTCTTAAAGTACAAATTTTGCTTTAGCTTTTAATTTATCAAATATATCCAAACGATCTTTTTTGCTATCAACATAAACATTTAATAAATAACTTTGATATTTTCCGCTCGCACTTGAATTCGAATGTTCAAATTTATATTCTCTTTGACCTAAAATTTCTTGAAAAATTTCACTTGCCCTAACATGCACCTCAAAAATTACCTTATAGTCCCAAAAAGTAGGATAATTGATCTGAGGTTCTTTTTTAAGATCGCACAAATTTACCACTTTTGCCTCCTTCTTTGCTTTCAAGCACTATATCCGTAATCCTCATTGATTTATCTACAGCCTTGATCATATCATATATAGTTAAAAGCCCTATACTAACCCCACTTAAAGCTTCCATTTCAACCCCTGTTTTACCTTCACACTTAACTGTTACAATAAGCTTAAACGCACATTCTTTAACAAATTCCACAATATCAGTTTCGACTTTAGAAAGCATCAAAGGATGGCACATAGGAATAATTTCACTTGTTTTTTTAGCCCCCATTATAGCCGCAACAATAGCTGTTTGAAGAACAGGGCCTTTTTTTGCAGTATTGTTTTTAATTACATCAAAAGCTTCTTGACTCATATATATCATACCACTAGCTGTGGCTATTCTTGAAGTAATATTTTTATCGCTTACATCTACCATTTTAGGATGATTGTTTTCATCTAAATGACTTAATTTCATAAATTCACCTTTTAAAAAATTATAAAAATTATAGCAAAACCAAACAAATTTAAGATAAAATAAGCTTTGTATTTTTATTTAAGGAGAAAACAATGGCTTATGAAGATGAAGAAGATTTAAATTACGATGATTATGAAAACGAAGATGAAGAATATCCACAAAATCACCATAAAAATTATAATTACGATGATGATGATTACGAATACGATGATGATAACAATGATGATGATTTTTATGAGATGGATTAAAATACAAAATTTTCATCTTTAAATTACAAGCAATGTCTTCACAGGGCTTGTAATTTATATCTTAATAATACCCAACGCACATACTCTCAGTGATTTTAATACGCTTTTCAAAAGGAGCTGGACTAAAAAAATGGCATTTTTCTATATAAATATGCTGATGATAATTTAGCCCTAAAAAATCATAAAATTTTTTTAGATTAACAAATTTAATCCCACAAATCTCCTTAAGCTCTAAAAGTTTATAAATAGAAGAATTATTTTTTTCCACTAAATGAGAGGGGGCTAACCCAGTAAAAGAACAAAAAGCACTTGCCAATACAAAACCATTTAAACCGCTACATTGCCTTAAAGCTTGCTGATGTTTTTCTAAAATGCAATTCCTATGCAAAAATACAATTCTTGTTCCTTGATATCTACCTATTTCTACATTTTTCCAAAATTTATAAGCATTTTTTGAAATTCCAGCAAAACGATGAAATTCAGCGTTTAAAATATAGTGATCTAAAAATTCATTAGGAGGCAAGATTAAACTTTTCATCACTACAATTTAGAGCCCTAAAAGAGCTCTTTAATCTTCTTTGTTTAAATTTTCCTTAGCTTTTCTAGGAAGCTTAGATAAAAGATTATTTAAATCAAAATTAATTCCTTGAGTTTTTGCCTCTTCAAGTAAAGCAACTGCAGCTTTTGCGTTAAATGGAGAAGAGCCATCATGTGGAGCAAAAAGATGATCTGTTATTGCTAGAGCATAAGCGGATTTTTTCACTTCTTCGCGAGCAGCGTGAGGAGTGCGAACAAAACATATACTTTCAATCAAAACATCATCAAAATTCCAACGATGCAACAAAAATCCCAAGAAAGAAATATGATCTACACCTAAAAATTCATTCTCCGCTAAAGCAATATTTTCAATTTTAGTTTCATTTAAAAAAGTTAAAAATTCTTTCTCTCTGTGATTTTGTATAAGAAAATTTGAAAAAATAACAATGCCAAGTCTTAAAAGCATTGCACAAGGAACTAAAAGATGAGAAAGTTTTTTATCTTCATTATTGAGCCAATTTGTGATAAAAGTTGCCTCTTCGTTGCAATTTCTTAAAAAAACTTGAGTATCCAAACCATATGGTGAAACATCTATTTTAAAACTATCTTTAATAGAATCAGCAGTAACTATGTTGATGATATTACCAACACCTAATAAAGTAATCACTTGATTTATAGTTGTAATTTCTCTTGTAAAACCATAATAAGGAGAATTTGCAAGTTGCAAAAGCTTAGCCGTCATCAACGGATCACTTGAAATGATTTCAGCAACTTTCATGGTTTCTATATTTGAATTAGCCTCGCTCACATATTTTCTTAACTTACTTACAGTATCGGGTAAAGGTGGCAATACTTCAACGCTTTTTAATAAAAGCTCATTCATATCTCCAATCATATTTGATTTATCCTTGAAGTTAGTATTATTATAATTTATGATTATATCTAAATTTTAATTTACTTATTACATTTTTTGTTACTTTAAGATATAATAAAAATTATAAATACTAAAATTTTATATTATTTTTAATTAACTAACAAATTAAAATAATTTTAACGGAGTTTAATCAATGTTTTTTAATTTTAAAAATAAAAGCTCAGCGCAAAAAGAAGAGAGTAAAAAAGCTTTAGAAGCTCTATTTCTTCAAGAAAATGAACTTGAAGAAAAATTAAAAAAAATAAATATCAAGCCAAAGTTAATCATAGGTTTTGTGTCGTATCAACTTAACCTAGCAATCATAGGAAATAAGATTCAAAATTCTATAAATGAGCAATGTGATATCATCTTAAGCAGTGCTACTGATTTATTGTGCAATCTTGATTCTAACTCAAACATTGAAAACAGCCCTTATAAACAAAATATCCAAGGAATAAGTTTGATGCTTTTTAGCGAAGATATGATAGAAAATCTCTGCACAAATAAAATCAAGCTTTTTAGCAATATAAAAGATTATACAGAAAGAAAAAAACTGATAGAAAAAGAAGTTTTATCTATAAATATACCTTTTGAAGCACACTGCACAAATACTTTGCATTATTTAATTTATGATGGTTTAAGTCAAAGCGAAAGTTCTCTTTTAGAACTTTTATACAAACACAACCCCTATCCTTGTGCTTTAGTAGGAGGTGGATCTAGTGGAAATATGGACTTTAGCGGAACATTTATATTTTATAATGGAGAAATATTAAAAAATCAAGCTTTAAGCATACATGTCCAATTTAAATCTAAATATCGTTTTGATTTAATGAAGTCTCAAAATTTCAATCCTCAAAGCAACATTACCTTTACCATACTTGATGCAAGCTTATATGATAGGACGGTACGTGAATTTATTGATAAAAAAACCTTTCAATCCATCAACGCGGTTGAAGCTTTATGCAATTATTTTAACTGTACTTTTGAAGAACTTAAAATAAAATGCAAGAATATACTTTTGCTTTAAAAATTGGAGAAGACTATCTTATTTCCCCCATGGAAATCAACCCAGATAAAACATTATTTAGTTATTGTGATATAGAAAGCGCTCAAGAATTAAGCTTGCTTAAAAAAACAAATTTTATTGAAGCCATAAAAAAAGATTACGAAAAATTTTCTTTTAATAAACCAAAACCACTTGGAGCAATTTTTAACGATTGTATCTTAAGAAGACTTCACAACAAAGAACATTTAAATCAAATCCATTTTAATGATTTTCCTATAGTTGGTTTTTCTAGTTTTGGGGAAATTTATGGAGTGGGAATTGCAAAAAGTTTAGTGGCAATATTTTTTTATGAAGTTGAAAATTTTAATGATTTCAAACCTAGATATTTAAAAACTTTCATACAAAAATACAGCGATTTTAAATACTATTATCTTAATATAAGAGCTCAAAAACTAGAAATGACAAATGAGATTAATAAAATAATTTTAAATCAACTCAAACAAAATACATCAGAAATTGATAAAAATACAAGTATATTTAAAGAAATTTTTGAAGAACTTGAAAATATAAGAAGAAGTCTTACAACCATTAGTAAAAGTTTTACCAATTTCACTAACTACCTAGAATACAACCTTTACCAAAGTGAAGAAAAAATGAATTTAGAAAAAGAAGTGCAATCTTCTTTGAAAAATATAGATCAATTAAATAGTATTTTAGATCTTATTTCAGGGATTGCTGAACAAACTAGCCTTTTATCTTTAAATGCAGGTATAGAAGCTGCTAGAGCTGGAAAACTTGGTCGTGGATTTGCAGTTGTAGCTGATGAAGTTAGAAAACTTTCAGAAAATACCCAAATGGGTCTAGGTGAAATGGAAGGAGCCATTAAATTAGTTATTCAGACCATACAATCCATTGCAAAAAGTTCCAATTCTAGTACTCAAGAAATGAATTTTATAAGGGATAAATCCAATGAATTTTCCAAAATCATTTCAAATCTTATAAATTCAGGTAAAGAAATTTCAGATAAATTAAAACAAAGAAGCAATGTCGGCAAAGATTTTGAAAAAAATGTAAATCAACTCAAATGTTATGAAGATGTTCTAGCTAAATTAAATCAATACTAAAAAATTAAGAATTTCAAGAAATCAAAAATCTTGAAATTCTTACACTAAAAAAATTAAAGTGCTTTTTTTACAGCCTCTGCAATTTTTGCAAAAGCAGCAGAATCATTCATAGCTAAATCTGCTAGAATTTTTCTATCAAGTTCAATGCCTGCTTTTTTAAGACCATTGATAAATCTTGAATAACTTAAATCATTAAGCCTACAAGCAGCATTGATACGCACAATCCAAAGACGACGGAAGTCTCTTTTTTTGCGGCGTCTATCACGATAAGCATAGACTAGACTTCTTTCTAATTGTTCTTTTGCTTTTCTAAAATGTTTGCGGCGTCCACTATAAAAACCACGCGCTAATTTTAAAACTTTTTTATGTCTGCGGCGTCTAACAACACCTGTTTTTACTCTTGCCATTTTTATTTCCTTTCATAAAGTGGCGTCCAAATTTGGAGCTTGCCCTTGAAATTTTATCTCAGAGGGGAGTTTGAATGACTTTTAGTCAAAAACTTAAATTCCTAGCATTTTTTCAACAGCTTTTACATTTGTGCTATGCACATATTTAGCTGTGCGAAGATCACGCATTCTTTTTGCAGGTTTTTTAGTCAAAATATGACTTCTAAAAGCTGAGCCTCTTTTGATTTTATTTTTACCTACTTTGAAGCGTTTAACTGCGCTTTTAACGCTTTTCATCTTTGGCATACGCTTTCCTTATTTAGATAAATTTTTATTTTTCAAATTAAAAGAAAAGCTAAATACTATCAAATTTTTTCTAATTTTTGACTGAATTTAATTTTTAAAAAACTTGGCACACCTTTTGCTTATAAAAAAATCAGCAATATTTTGGAAAGATTTAAAATGACTATAAATTCGGCAAATCCGTATCAAAATTTAACCTTATCTAATCCTTTACAGAATAGCTCTGCTTTAAATTTGATTAAAGATAGCAAAGCTTTAGAACAAGAAGGAAATGAAAATAGCTTAGAACAATTAAGTTATATTTTTAATAATACCACTTATACTAGTGAATTTGGATTTAGAATCAATGAAGAAGGTTTTTTCAATAAAGATTTAAATAAAATTGCCAATATACCAGAATCTTATGACATCAACATTAAAAGCGTTAGAAGCATAGCAAAAGAACTCACGAAACAAGATGAAATTTTAAATTACAATAAAATTGATCTACCTTATCTTTTAAATAGCTATTATAGTTCATTAAAATCCATAAATTCAGAATTTTTACAAGATGATAATGCTTATTTAAGTCGCGATTTTATTTCAAAACTATCATCAGGTTTTTCAACAGATAATGGAGAATTTTTAGGCCAAATTTCAAGAATTTACAACAATCAAGAAGAAATTGATTTGGCATTAAGCAATATCACAAATTTAAATACTTTAATGTTAGATAATAAAATAACTAATTTTCATTTTAATAAAGCCATAGAAAATACTTCTTCTAATGAAATTTTAAAACCTTATTTAACTAAAAATGCAGAAGTATCAAAATCTGGTCTTTTAATGAATTTTATCTACCATGATATAAAAACCCAAAATGAAAAAGAATTTAACTTTTTTATGAAACCTGTCACTCTAGAACTGAGCTCTCATCAAAATTTACAAAAAATTCTTAAAGGCGAAATGGATATAGAAGATTACATTAAAAAAGAAAATGAAAAAAAGATGAGTTTTGATCTTTATCTTTATGTTAATGGCATAGATAAAAAAACAAGTACTCAAGACAAACTATCTGTATTTTTTCAACAATATATTAACTACCAAAAAGATATGGATTTAAGAGAATTTGCAAATTCAAGCTCAATATTTCAAATTTATATCAATCAAACTCGCAATGATTTTGATGCTTTTAAAAAACAATATCAAAACCAAAGTCAAGACACGCAAAGATTAGAAGAGGTAAATCAACTACGCTCTAATTCTATAGAAAATTTTCTAGATCGTCGCCAAAAACAAGCAAATATAAATAAAATTCTAAACTCTTATATGTCTGTGATGGTTTAAAATAAT
Source organism: Campylobacter sp. BCW_6889 (assembly GCF_001762535.1). NCBI lineage: Bacteria > Pseudomonadati > Campylobacterota > Epsilonproteobacteria > Campylobacterales > Campylobacteraceae > Campylobacter > Campylobacter sp. BCW_6889. Next base: position 17,247 of record NZ_MJWZ01000065.1, read on the forward strand.
TTTTACAAAAAATATATAAATTATAAATATTTCAATAATAATAATTTTTATATGAGTAATTAATAAAATTTTAAGTATTGTAACATTATAATTCGCTCCCGAAAAAATATAAATATAAAAGCACTCAAAACCATGATTTATAATGAAAAAATTATTTCAATGAATAATGATCTTTTAGATCATCAACATAAAGAACTTTTTGAAATTTCTAAAAAACTCTCTTTAATGAGCCAACGTCATGTTGAAACAAAAGAATTAAAAATTGTCTTAAGAGAGTTGTTGATAATGATCAATAGACATTTTTCAGATGAAGAAGCCTTTATGAGAGAAATAGAATATCCTTATATCAACCATCATACAAGAATTCACAGAAAAATTATCTTAGAAATTGAAGAAATTATCATCAGTGAAGCTAAATTTGTAAATATAATGATTGAAAAGCTAGATCTCGTTGTTCAAGATTTTATCTTTAAACATACAGTCAAAGAAGATTCAAAAATAGTAAAGTATTACGAAGAAAAATTTAAGAAATAGTATTTCTCATTTTTACTATATAAAATTCACAAAATATTTCACTTTAAAATTTTACTTTAACATTTTATTTTTGTTATAATTTTTAACCTAATTTTTATAAATTTTTGTTATTATCCATTTTCGAATAAAGATAAAAAATATCCTAATTAAAGTTAAGGATAAATTAAGGATTTTAAAGTGAAAGTATATTTAGATAACAATGCAACGACGATGCTTGATCCTAATGCTTATGAGTTGATGCTACCTTTTTTAAAGGATATGTATGGAAATCCAAATAGCCTTCATCAATATGGAAGCACAACACATCCTGCTTTAAGAGAAGCTTTGGACAAACTTTATGTAGGGCTTGGAGCAAATGACTTAGATGATATAGTTGTAACATCCTGTGCAACAGAAAGCATTAACTGGGTGCTTAAGGGTGTGTATTTTGATCATATTTTAGATAAGGAACGCAACGAAGTGATTATTTCTAGCGTAGAACACCCTGCTGTTACCGCTGCTGCTTATTTTTTAAAAAGTCTTGGAGTAAAAGTCATAGAACTCCCTGTAAATGAAGAAGGGGTTTCTACTGTAGAAGATTTACGTAAAGTGATTAGCGATAAAACAGCACTTGTAAGTGTTATGTGGGCAAATAATGAAACAGGTATGATTTTTGATATTAAAGCGATGGCGGAACTTGCACATGAATTTGGCGCTCTTTTTCATACAGATGCTACTCAAGCAGTAGGCAAAATAAAGGTTAATTTGACTCAAGTAGGAGTTGATTTTGCTTCATTTTCGGCGCATAAATTTCATGGACCAAAGGGTGTGGGTGGACTTTTTATAAAAAAAGGACTTAAACTTACTCCACTTTTACACGGTGGAGAACACATGGGTGGTCGTAGAAGTGGAACTTTAAATGTGCCTTATATAGTGGCTATGGGCGAGGCTTTGCGTATTGCAAATACTATGCTTGATTTTGAAGATTCTCATATACGCCGTTTAAGAGATAAACTAGAAGATCAAATTTTAGCCTTGCCTGATACAACAGTGGTTGGAAAAAGGGAACACCGTGTGCCTAATACAATCTTAGCAAGTATTAAAGGTGTTGAAGGCGAAGCAATGCTTTGGGATTTAAATAAAAATGGTATAGCTGCAAGTACGGGCTCAGCCTGTGCAAGTGAAGCTTTAGAAAGCAATCCTATTATGGAAGCTATCGGTGCGGAGCATGATTTAGCGCATACAGCTTTAAGACTTTCTTTGTCACGTTTTAACACTGAAGAAGAAATTGATTATGCAGCAAAACAAATTAAAAATGCAACACAGAGATTAAGAGCAATTTCTTGTACTTATGCTTATAATCCAAATAATTACAAATAAGGATGAAAAATGGGAAAAAATAGTTTAATTGGTGGATCCATTTGGGATGAGTATTCACAAAAAGTTCAAGATAGAATGAATAATCCTCAACATATGGGAGAATTTAGCGAAGAAGATGCTAAAGCACGCAATGCAAAATTGATCGTAGCTGATTTTGGCGCAGAAAGTTGCGGTGATGCAGTAAGACTTTTTTGGCTTGTAGATGAAAAAACTGATAAAATTATCGATGCAAAATTTAAAAGTTTTGGTTGTGGTACAGCTATAGCAAGTAGTGATACTATGGTAGATCTTTGCATAGGAAAAACTGTAGATGAAGCAGTAAAAATCACAAATTTAGATGTGGAATTTGCTATGCGTGATAATCCAGAAACTCCAGCTGTTCCACCTCAAAAAATGCACTGTTCGGTTATGGCTTATGATGTAATCAAACAAGCAGCAGCTCATTATAAAGGTATAAGTCCTGAAGATTTTGAAGATCAAATTATAGTTTGTGAGTGCGCTAGAGTAAGTCTTGGAACTATTAAAGAAGTGATTAAACTTAATGATTTGCATAGTGTAGAAGAAATCACACAATATACTAAAGCAGGTGCTTTTTGCAAGTCCTGTATCAAACCAGGCGGACATGAAAAAAGAGATTATTACCTTGTAGATATTTTAGCTGAAACCAGAGCCGAGATGGATAGAGAAAAACTCAAAAATACAATGAAAAGTGATGTGGCTTTTGATGAAATGACCGTAGTAGGACAATTAAAAGCAGTTGAAAGTGTTTTAGATGCTGAAATTCGCCCTATGCTTCATAATGATGGTGGAGATTTGGAAGTGATTGATATACAAAAGGCTGAAGGTGCAGCAATTGACGTTTATATTCGTTATCTTGGTGCTTGTAGTGGTTGTTCTAGTGGAAGTGGTGCGACACTTTATGCTATTGAAACGATTTTACAAGAAGAATTAAGTCCAAATATACGCGTTATGCCGGTTTAAAAAATAGCAAGATAAAATCTTGCTATTTTATAGCTTTTGCTTGCAAATCAAGAGGTGGTAAATTTTCTATATAAATACTGCGACTTGGGAAAGCAAAAGTTAAACCATTTTTTTCGATTATACGCATAAACTCAAGCATTAAGCTTTGTCTAGCTTCCCTAAAATCTTTTGCGCCTATTTTTTTGGTATAAAAATAAAGCTCTATATTAATACTACTATCTGCAAATTCGCTTAAAGCCACATAACAAGCATTTTTATAGCCTTCTAAATCGTTAATAGATACAAGATTTTGACGATATTTTGTCGTATGATCACCATATTTTAATGCACTATCCTCATCGTGAGCTACCAAATCACTTGTATCCAAAAATTCTTTCAAATCTTTTACACATTGATCTAATTTTTCAGGAGTAGCATCATAACCAACACCCAAATACATTCTAACATGGCGACCCATGCGTCTTTTACTCCAATTTTTGATATTAGCTCCCATAATAGTTGAATTTGGTAAAAATACGAGACAATTATCAAAAGTTCTAATAGTAGTTTTTCTAAGTCCTATTTCAACTACTGTTCCTTCTATACCTGAAACCTCTACCCAATCTCCTTGATTAAAACTATTATCAAAAAGTAAAAGTATAGAAGCAAAGAAATTTGCAATTATATCTTTCGCTGCTAAAGCAACAGCTAAACCACCAATTCCCAAAGATGCAATAATAGCTGAAATATTAAAACCAAGCTGAGCAAGGATATATAATAAAGCTATGATAATAATAACAAAATATAAAATTTTAATAATTAAATTTACAACTTCTTTTTTTCCGCTTTTTTGAGCAAGCTTAGAAACTAGTACCATTCCATAACCATCAAGCATTTTTAAAATAAGCCATGCAATCAAAACCGCATAAATTATGTGGAAAAAATTACTCAAATTAATACTTAAAGGTGCAGGATAAGTTGTTATAGTAAGACAAATCGAAATAGCATAAACAATCAGAAAAAAACTCACTGGTTTTTTAATATTCTCAATAAAAATAACTTTAATATCATCTACATCATTTTTATTTCTATAAAAAAGCCGAACAAGGAAAAAATATACTATATTTGCAAAAAAACGTCTTAAAGATATAAAAAATACTAAAACCAAAGCAGAAATTACTATTTTTCCGATATTAACAAAACTTACCCCAATTGCCTCATTTATACGATCTATCCAAACTTGAAGCTCAAGTAGTGAAAAAATATAATTACTTTCAAGCAAATCTGCATTTGATCGTAAATACTTAAGAATTTCAGAATAAGAATCTAGAGCGTTAGCAATATATCTTTCTTTTAGGGTAATTTTTTCCAATTCTTCTGGATTTGTAATTTTGCTTTTAAAACTATCTAAATTTACACTAGAAGAATTTTGTAAATTTTCCATTGCCTTATCAACAGTAGCAATTAAATCTTCACTACTTGCTGTATTTTTAAAAAGTTTTTCCACTTCAAACAAAGAAGAATAAAAACTTTCCACAATGTTAAAATAAACTAGATTAAGAGTGGCATCTGTATAAATGTAAGGCTTATTAATATTCTTTTTTTGAACATCTAGTAATTTTTCTTTTGCTTTTAAAAATCTAGCCACTGCCTCTTCATTAATCTTTTGTCCTACTATCATATCGGGTATTTTTGCTAAAATAGTCTTTTTGTCTTTTTCAAATTCACTTAAAATACCATTAAAAGTGCTTGAATTTTCATCATTGTTTTTCTTAAATTCTTTAATTTGATTGTTAAGATCAACATATTTTTCAACTAAAGCATAAATTCCTTCATCTTCTTTACTAATATTCGCATCAATAAATTTAAATTCTTGTGCTCCAAGGTATAAAATAAAAAAACATAAACTAAAAATAATTTTCTTCATTGAACTTTCCTATCTTGTATTAAAGTAAAAATTTTTGCTTTAAAATCATACTCATAAATTTCACCTGTCTCTATAATATAATACCAAGCATGTACTTCTATTTTTCCTTCATCTAAAGCTTCTTGCACGCCTGGATAAGTAAGTATATTTTGCAAAGAATTTACTAAATTTAATTTTTCTGTAAGCCATGAACGCATAGCCAAATCGTCTCTTGCAAAAATCATCACATCTTTTTTTATCGGATCTAACATAGTAAGCCATTTTTTTACGTTAGGAATTTTATTTAACTCTTCATCAGAATAATAAAGAGCATTGCAACCTCCACAATTACTATGGCCACAAACGACGATATTTTTAATATGCAATGAATTTAAAGCATACTCTATTGCTGAAGTTGTCGCCAAGTAATCTTCTCCAACGCGATAAGGTGGAACTATATTTGCAATATTTCGTATTACAAAAAGCTCACCTGGACCCGTATTAGTGATCAAATTTGGAATTACTCTAGAATCAGAACAACCTATAAAAAGAGTATGGGGATTTTGCTTATTTTTTAGACTTTCAAAAAGTTCTTCATGCTCCTTAAAGTCTTCTTGCATAAACTTAATCGCACCGCTAATAAGATTTTCCATAAAACCAACCTAAAACTAAAATCTTGAAATTATAACAAAATTTCAGCAAAGATTTCATTTAAGCATTAAGATATTATATAAATTAACTTTTTATTTAGTCTAATATGTTAGATTTCGCTCAAGATTTTAAAAAATCTAACAATTTTGCAAGGAGAATTTTATGAGTCTTTATGATAGAGACTACTCAAGATCAAAAGAATTTGAAAATACACGCTCAAGCGAATTAAGTATTTTTATTAAACAAACTTATCAACTTTTTGCTGCTTCATTATTAGCTGCAACAGTAGGTGCATATGTAGGAATTTTTGCTTTAGCATCATTTTTTATACAATCACAAGTAACTTTTTGGATCCTTTTTGCTGTTGAAATCGGACTTTTATTTGCTTTGCAATGGAAAAAAAGAGAGGCTCCATTAAATCTTGTTTTACTTTTTGGTTTTACTTTCTGCTCAGGTTTAACGCTTACACCTTTACTTATTTCAGTTTTAGCTCTACCAGCTGGAGGAATTATCATCGCTCAAGCTTTTGCTTTAACAACGGTTGCTTTTGCAGGACTTAGTGTATTTGCTATGAATACAAAAAAAGATTTTACTGTTATGGGTAAAGCTTTATTTATAGTATTAATCGTTATTGTAGCAGCATCTTTACTAAACCTTTTCTTCCAAAGCAGTATAGTTAATCTAGCTATTTCAGCAGTAGCTGCAATATTATTTTCATTTTACATTCTTTATGATACGCAAAATATTATCCGCGGAAATTATGAAACTCCAATCGAAGGTGCAGTAGCACTTTATCTTGATTTTGTTAATCTTTTCGTATCTTTACTTAATATCTTAAGAAGCTTCAATAGCAGATAAGTTTTTGTGGGATTTTTCTCACAAAAACTTATCAAGTTTCAAAACTTTTCAAGTTTTATTTAGCTAAAATAATCATTTAAAAATTAACTTTTAGGAATTTTCAATGATCACTCTTTTAATCATTTTACAATTTATCATCGTTGTAGTTATTTGTATAGCAGTTTTACTTCAAAAAAGTTCAAGTATAGGACTTGGAGCTTATAGTGGAAGCAATGAAAGTTTATTTGGCGCCAAAGGACCGGCTGGATTTTTAGCAAAATTTACCTTTATTATGGGAATTTTACTTATTGCAAATACTATTGGTCTTGGTTATTTATACAATAAAGCTAGCAAGGACTCTCTAGCAGAGAAAATTAAAGTAGAAAACAACACTACTATTCCAAGCGCTCCTATTGTGCCTGCTACCCCAAACACAAATTCTATCGCTCCAAGTGCACCACAACTTCCAAGCGATGTTAATTCAAGTAAATAATTAAAGGAAATGATAATGCTAAGTGAAATTTTTAACAAACAAAAAACCCAAAGTGAAAAATCTTTAGAAGCCTTAAAAAAAGACTTCACCACTTTAAGAACTGGAAAAGTTAATACCCATATTTTAGATCATATTACAGTGGATTATTACGGAACTCAAACTCCTTTAAATCAAGTAGCAACTGTTTTAGCAAGCGATGCTTCAACTATTAGCATCACTCCTTGGGAAAAACCTTTACTAAAAACCATAGAAAGTGCTATTGCAGCTGCAAATATCGGTGTAAATCCAAACAATGACGGCGAAAGTGTAAAATTATTTTTCCCTCCGATGACTAGAGAGCAAAGAGAAGAAAACGTAAAGCAAGCTAAAGCTATGGGTGAAAAGGCAAAAGTTTCTATAAGAAATATACGCAAAGATGCCAACGATGCAGTTAAAAAACTAGAAAAAGATAAGGCAATAAGCGAAGATGAAGCAAAAAAAGCTTATGATGAAGTGCAAAAACTTACCGACACCTATACAACAAAAATTGATGAGAGTGTAAAAAGCAAAGAAAGTGAACTTTTAAAGGTTTAACGATGAATTTAGAGCAAATTTATAAAGATTGTGGTGCTTATTTAGAAGGGCATTTTTTACTAAGTTCAGGTAAACATTCGCAATTTTATCTTCAAAGTGCAAAAGTTTTAGAGGATCCAAAATTAGCAGCAAAACTTTGTGATGAACTTGCAAAGATTATTGCAAGCTATAAGATAGAATTTGATAGCATTTGTTCTCCTGCTTTAGGTGGAATTTTAGCAGGTTATGAGCTTGCGAGAGCTTGTAGTAAACGTTTTATCTTCACTGAAAGAGTAAATAAAGAAATGACTTTAAGACGTGGTTTTGAAGTAAAAAAGGGTGAAAAATTTATAATTTGTGAAGATATCATTACTACAGGTGGTAGTGCTTTAGAGAGTGCAAAAATCATTGAAAGTTTAGGTGGCATTGTTGTAGGTTTTGCAGCATTAGCAAATCGTGGTTTTTGTGCGGTAGAAAATCTAAAATCTCCAAGAAAAGATAATGCGAAATTACCTGAAAATTTACCACTCTTTACTCTAGGAAATTTTGAATTTGAAATTTATGATGAAACAAATTGTCCGCTTTGTAAAAAAGGGAGCAAAGCCATAAAACCAGGAAGTCGTGGAAATTAAATGAAAACTAAAGCAAAAATTAGCTCTAGATGGTTAAGATTTAGAGCTTTGCTTATAGATATTTTTCTTATTTATGTTCCTATTTTATATTTATTTTATTTTATATTAGGCTCTAAAGAAGCTTTTTTAAACAACCATTTTATCACAACTTTATGTACTTTTTTATTTGGTTTGATTCAAGCTATTTTTTTAACAAAAAAGGCACAAAGCCCAGGTCTTAAAGCATATGATTTATATCTTATTGATATAAAAACGGGAAAGAAACTAAGTTTTCTTAGAATTTTACTAAGATATGTGATATTTATTATAAGTTTTGGCTTACTCTTTGGTTTATTTGTCAGTTTTGTAAGAAAAGATCGTTTAAATTTACATGATATTTTAACTCAAAGTTGTATAGCCACCAAAGCATAAAGAAAGGTTAAAAAATGCAAAGAAAAAGAATTTACAATCCAAGCTCAAACGAAACCCTAGGAGATCGTAAAGTTTTTGATGGTAACCCACATGGAATTTTAAATTTCACTAAGGCAAAATATACTTGGGCTTTAAAACTTTGGGATTTAATGGAGGCAAATACTTGGTTTCCAAAAGAAGTGGATACAACTAAAGATGCACTTGATTATCGCTGTAATTTAACCACAGGTGAAAAAAGAATGTATGATTTAGTTTGGAGTCAGCTTATTTCTATGGATAGTTTTCAAACCAATAATTTAGCAGATAATATCAACCCTTATATCACAGCTCCTGAAATCAATGCGGTTTTAGCACGCCAAGCTTATGAAGAGGCAAACCATTCAAAATCTTACGCTGTTATGGTAGAAGCGATTTGCGATAATACAGATTTGATTTATGAAATGGAAAAGCATGATGAAACTTTGCGTGAAAAAAATGACTTTATTTCAAGCATTTATGAAGAATTAGCAGGCGATGTAGATGATAATAAACTTCTTTTAGCTATGGTGGCAAATCAAATTTTAGAAGGAGTATATTTTTATAGTGGTTTTACTGCTATTTACGCACTTGCACGTGCAGGAAAAATGCTAGGTTCAGCACAAATGATCCGCTTTATCCAAAGAGATGAAATCACACATCTTTTATTATTTCAAAATATGATCAATTCAGTACGCAAAGAAAGACCTGATTTGTTCCATGATGAAAATATCAATAAAATTTATGATATGTTTAAAAAAGCTGGAGATCTTGAGATCAAATGGGGTAAATACATCACTCAAAATCAAATCATGGGCTTTACTGATGATATCATAGAAGAATATATCCATTATCTTGTAGATCAAAGATTAAGCGCAATCAATTTAGACAAGCTATACAATGCAAAACATCCTATTAAATGGGTAGATGATTTTTCAAAATTTAACGATCAAAAGAGCAATTTCTTTGAAAGTAAAGTAACGAATTATTCTAAGGGTAGTATAAGCTTTGATGACTTCTAAAACTTCTTTAGCCTTACTTTGTGATTTTTATGAATTTACAATGTCTCAAGGCTATTTCAAAAACAATAAAAAAGATCAAATTTGTTATTTTGATATATTTTTTAGAAAAATTCCAGATTCAGGATCTTTTGCTATTTTTGCAGGTCTTGAAGATATTTTAGACTTTGTTGAAAATTTGAGTTTTGATGCAGAAGATATAGAATTTTTAAGAAAACAAGGTATTTTTGATACAGAATTTTTAGATTTTTTAGCTAACTTTAAATTTAAAGGTGAAATTTATGCTATGCGTGAAGGAGAAGTGATTTTTCCAAACGAACCTTTGCTATGTATTAAAGCTACAACCATAGAAGCACAGCTTTTAGAAACTTTTTTACTTTTAAGTTTAAACCACCAAAGCCTTATTGCTACCAAAACCAATCGTATCGTGCGTGCAGCTAAAAACAGTAAAATTTTAGAATTTGGCTCACGCAGAGCACAAGGAAGTGAAGCGGCCTTAAAAGGGGCAAGAGCAGCTTTTATAGGAGGTTGCATAGGAAGTGCTTGTACTTTAGCAGGAAAAATTTATAATATCCCTATCAATGGAACTATGGCACATTCTTGGGTGCAAATGTTTGAAAATGAACTTGAAGCTTTTAAAGCTTATGTGAAAATTTATCCAAAAAATCCTGTTTTTTTGATTGATACTTATGATTGTCTAAATAGCGGACTTAAAAATGCAATTAAAGTTTTTAAAGAATTTGGTATCCAAGAAGGCGGTGTGAGAATAGATTCTGGAAATTTATTTGAGTTGAGTTTGAAAATCAGACAAGAACTTGATCAAGCAGGACTTCAAAAATGTAAAATCATAGTTTCTAACGCCCTTGATGAATGGAGCATTAAAAAACTCAAAGAACAAAACGCACCTATTGATATCTTTGGTGTAGGCGAAAGATTGATCACTGCTTCAAGCGATCCTATTTTTAGTTGTGTTTATAAACTCGCAGCCTTAGAAGATCAAGGTATAAAACCTAAAATAAAAATCAGTGAAAATAACGAAAAATCAACCCTACCTCATTTTAAAAAACTTTTTAGAGTTTATGATAAAAACACGCAAAAAATCCTTTTTGATGAGCTTTATGTTTTTGACGAAAACCCAAATCAAGATGAAAATTTAGAACGCAAAGAACTTTTAGAATTAGTCTACAAAGAAAAAAGACTTCTTAAAAAGTCATCTTTAAATACTATTCAAGATTATACAAAAGAGCAAATCTCAAAACTCGATGAGAGTTTTTTAGATCTTGATCGTTTTGTGAAATTTGAAGTAAAACTCTCGCCTAAACTTCAAAATATCACTGAAGATCTTTTAAAAACTCGTTTTTAAAATCCACATAATTTAAAGCGGATTGTTTTAGAAAGCTTATTTCTTCATCGTTTAATTCACGCACAAATTTTGCAGGATTTCCAAGTATCAAAGAGCGTGGCGGAAATTTTTTACCCTTTGTTACAACGCTTCCAGCACCCACTATGCTATCTTCTTCTATCAAAGCATTATCCATGACAACAGCATTCATTCCGATTAAAACACGATTTTTTATCACACAAGCATGGATAACGCAATTATGTCCTATGGTTACATCATCTCCTATTATTGTAGGAAAACCAGCATCTTTTAACTTTCCTTTTTCGTCAAATTCCCTATGCCAAACATGCACCGTGCTAAGATCTTGAATATTGGTTCTTTTGCCAATTTTTATAAAATTAACATCAGCTCTTAAAACACAATTAAACCAAATGCTACTTTCATCTCCTATTTCTATTTCTCCTATGATTTTAGCTCCCTCTGCAACAAAAACATTTTGACCTAGTTTGGGACTATGATTTTTAAATTTTATAAGCATTTTTTTCCTTTTTATTTAAGTATAGCTAAGTTTAACTCTATTTCAACTTTTTTAGTTACAATTTTTATTTAAATTTATAGGAGAAGTAATGAACGCATTTGAACAAAAAAGATGTCAAAATATGGCTGAAGAAATTGCACAAAAAGTTTTTATCAATGAAGAGCTTTTTAATGCTTTTTGTCAAATTCCGCGTGAAATTTTTTCTCCTTTAAAAGCCCATGCTTATCGCCTTGATGCTTTGCCTTTGGCAAATTCTCAATGGATTAGTTCACCTTTAACTGTAGCTAAAATGACTATGGCTTTAGATTTTAAAAATGCTGATAGTATTTTAGAGATAGGTTGTGGAAGCGGCTATCAAGCTGCGATTTTAAGCAAAGTCATAAGGCGTGTTTTTACCATAGAACGCATAGAAAATTTAGCCAAAAAAGCCGCTCAAACTTTCAGAGAATTAGAACTTTTTAATATCAATGTAAAATTTGATGATGGACAAAATGGCTGGAAAAATTATGCTCCTTATGATAGAATTTTATTTTCTGCTTATGCGACACAAATTCCTGAAATTTTACTCGATCAATTAAGCGATGGCGGGATTTTAGTCGCTCCTATTTTACACAATGGCAAACAATTCATCACACGCCTTAGAAAAAATGGCACAAATTTACAAAAAGAAATTTTAGAAGAATGTTTATTTGTGCCTATAGTAGATGGAAAAGAATAAACTTTTTTTACAAAATTTATTAAAAACTCTTTAGAGCCTTTCTTAACTTTTCACTCATTTCATCAATATGTTCTTTTTGCAAAATCAAAGGAGGTAAAAATCTCAAATCATTCTCCCCGCAACTTATCAGCAAAAGTGCATTTTCTTGGCATTTTTGAATGACCTTGGACACTTTTACACTTTTATCAAGACTAAGCCCTTGCATAAACCCTAAGCCTTTGCGTTTTTTACAAAAATCAAATTCTTTTATCAACTCATCTAAACTTTGCTCTAAATAAGGCGTGAGTTTATTGACATTTTCTAAAATTTTTTCTTCTTTAAAAATTTCAAAAACTGCATTCACTCCTGCGCAAACCAAAGGATTTCCCCCATAAGTGCTACCATGATCGCCTGCTTCTAAAGAATTGCTTGCTACTTTTTGATTTATTACAAAAGCACCCACACTAAGCCCACAACCTAAGGCCTTAGCTGAAGTCATAATATCAGGCAAAATTTGTGCGTGCTCATAGGCAAAAAATTTTCCACTTCTACCCATGCCACATTGAATTTCATCAGCGATTAATAATATATCTTTTTCATCGCAAAGCTTTCTTAAGGCTTTGTAAAAATCTTTATTTGCAGGATTTATCCCACCTTCTCCTTGCACGCTTTCTAAGATAATGGCGCAAGTTTTTTCATTTACTAGTTTTTCAACGCTTAAAATATCATTATATTTTGCAAATTTAACCCCTGAAATTAAAGGTTTAAAAGGCTTTTGATATTTTTCATTAGCAGTAAGCGATAAAGCCCCTAAAGTACGCCCATGAAAAGAATGCTTAAAAGCGATAAATTGTCCGCCCTTAATACCTTTGTTAAAGGCGTATTTTCTAGCTGTTTTCATCGCTCCTTCTATACTTTCTGTGCCAGAATTTGTAAAAAAAACACGCTCTAAAGCACTAGCTTTGGCTAAATTTTTAGCTGCAGCGGCTATGTTTTCATTATAATATAAATTGCTAGTATGTAAAAGCTTATCCACTTGAGCTTTGATTTTAGCATTAAATTTAGCATGATTATATCCTAAAGCACAAACGCCTATACCACTTGAAAAATCAAGATATTTTTTAGCCTTATCATCAAAAAGATAAACCCCCTGCCCTTTTTCTAAAACTATATCAAAACGCTTATAAGTAGGGATAATATGACTTTGTTCTTTATAATCCATTTTCATTCTTTAACCCACCAAAGTGCCTATACCTTCATCAGTAAAAAACTCAAGCAACAAAGAATGCTTCACGCGCCCATCTAAAATATGCACCTTTTTAACTCCATTTTCACAAGCATCAATGCAAGATTTTAATTTTACATGCATACCGCCTTCTATTTTAGGAGCTAAAATTTTAGCTTGTTCAAGACTGATTTTAGAAATCAAAGAATTTTTATCATTAAAATCCTCATAAAGCCCTGCAGTATCGGTTAAAAAAGCAAGTTTTTCAGCCCTTAAAGCCTTAGCAATCGCACAAGCTGCGTCATCAGCGTTAATATTATAAGTATTAAAATCCTCATCCATGCCAATAGGAGCAATGATAGGTAAAAAATCTTTTTCTAAAAGCTCTTCTAAAATTTTCGAATTTACCTTTTGTATCGTGCCAACAAAAGCTAAATTTACATCTTTTTTCACACATTCTAAAAGTGCACCATCTTTACCACAAAGCCCTATGGCTTTAACTCCTAAATTTTGCAAACTATGAACTAAATTTTTATTGATATGATTTAAAACCATGCTTGCTACTTCAGTAGTGGCTTTATCACTAACTCTAAGACCGTTTTTAAACTCACTCTTTACGCCTAATTTTTCACACATAGCAGAAATATCTTTTCCCCCGCCATGTACAATGATAGGCTTTAAACCCACAAGTTTTAAAAGAGCTATATCTTGCATCACACAATGCTTTAGCTCTTCATCTTCCATAGCTGATCCACCGTATTTTATAAGTATAATCTTAGAATTAAATTTGCGTATATAAGGTAAAGCTTCGATTAAGACATTGGCTTTTTCTAAATATTTTTGCATGATCATTCCTTAAACATTAAAGCTGGTTTGATTATACTCATTTAAAGAAAGATCGTAATAATTCGCATCCTCTCTTAAAGTAAAACCATAATGTTTCCAAAACTCATTGCCTAAATCATTGTTTTTAAAAGCGATTAAGGCGATTTTATTGATCTTTTGAGCTTTTAAAGCCTCGAGACAAAATTTTGTCATCTCGTGTGCTATACCCTTTTTTCTATGATCTTTATGCACACATACATGATAAAATCCCCCTGTGCGTCCATCATGCCCGCAAAGTATACTTCCTACAATTTCTTCATCAATCACTGCTACAACGCTAAGATTTGGGTTTCTATCTAAAAAATTTTCTATATTTTCTTTGCTATCATCAATGCTTCTTATCCCAAAGCCTTTTATCTCGCACCAAAGCTTATAAACGACTTCATAATCACTTTTTTGCATAGCTCGTATTATCATTTTTATCCTTTACAAATTTGCAAAGAATTTAAGTCCTTCATCTTCATCAAAATCAAACATTAAATTCATATTTTGAACAGCTTGTCCTGCTGCGCCTTTAATTAAATTATCAATAGCACCAAGCACAATAACACGCCTTGTGCGTTGATCTATACTAAAATTTATATCCGCAAAATTGCTTGATTTAACCCACCGAGTCTGCGGAAACGACTGCGGCGGTAAAAGCCTTATGAATTTATTGTTTTGATAGTATTTTGTATAAATATCGCGTATATCTTGTTCTTGCAAATTCTCTTTTAAATTTGCATAAGCACTGATTAAAATTCCTCTTTGCATAGGTACAAGATGAGGGGTAAATTGTAGAGTGATTTTCTCTTTGGCCGCATAGCTTAAATGCTCTTCAATTTCGGGAGTATGGCGGTGCGAAGCCAAACCATAAGCTTTGATATTTTCATTAACTTCGCAAAAAAGATTTTCCATCTTTGCACTTCTTCCTGCTCCGCTTACTCCACTTTTTGCATCAATGATAACTGAGTTAAAATCGATGATTTTTTCTTTAAAAAGCGGATAAAGACTTAAGATAGAACAAGTGGTATAGCAACCTGGATTTGCCACCAAACTTGCTTTTTTTATCTCTTCTTTATAAAGCTCGCAAAGTCCATAAACTGCATTTTGCAAAAGCTCTTGATTAGGATGAGTGAATTTATACCAAAGCTCATAATCTTTAGGATTTTTAAGACGAAAATCTGCACTTAAATCAATGATTTTCATCTTTTTTAACAAATTCTCATTTAAAAGCTTAGCGCTAAATTCATGCGGAGTAGCCAAAAACAAAAGATCAAGTTCAAGTTCATCTAAATTTTTATTTTCAAAACATAAATTTAAAGGGGTATTAGGATAAAGATCTTGATAATTTTGTCCCACGCTAGAACTCGAACCTAAATAAGAAATTTCAACTTTGGGATGATTAAGCAAAATGCGTACAAGCTCATTACCTGCATAACCACTCGCTCCTAAAATCCCAACTTTTATTTTCATCTTTATCCTTTAAATGTAAAAGCAAATATTATAAACAAAAAAAGTTAAAAATTTTAACTATTATTCTCTTTAACCTTATCTTTATTGCTCGAAAATCAAAACATCTGAAAAAATAAAATTAATTTAATCATGCAAAATAAAAAATAATTTTAGCAACAAGAATTTAATTTTTAACTAAAATATAAAGTTGTTCATGAAGATGAATATTACGATTTTTAAGATTGCGAGAAGCTCTAAAAGTATTATATTTTTGTTCTAAAATACGACATTTTCCAAGAGTACTTAAACGCTTTAAAAAAATTTCTTTTTTTATAAAACCTTCGCAATTATAAGAAAGTAAAATCACTCTTGCTTTTAAATCATTAATAAGTTCAAATAAAGCGTCTTGGGCAAATTTTGACTTATTAAAAGTACTACGATTCCAATCTTTTGGAATGCCACTGATTTTGGAAATTTCTTCAGGTTTTTTATAATTTGCGATTAAATTTAACATAAAGTAATTAGAGCTATAAGGATGTTGATTGTAAGGAGGATCAAGATAAACCACATCAAAAAAATCAAGTTCTTTTGCAAGCATGCTTGCATCCTTTTGCATCACTTCAAATTCGCAAGAAAAATTTGAAAAAATAGGCATTTTAAGCTCTATTTCTCCTTTAATGCGTTTAAGTGCATTTTGTCCTTCGCCACCAAATTTTCCGATACCATCCTTACCCTTATAAAAACCTTTAAAAACTCCACTAGTATTTGAATGCACACTAGCTTCATAAATTAAAGGGGCTATAAAAAAATGCTTTAATTCTTTTGGAATTTCATTTTCAATTCTTTGTCTCATAGTATCAAGATATAAAGCATTTTTAAAAGTATAAAAAACCCTTTCATTTTTTTTAATATCATCATCATCTTTTGGAGCATAAAGCTCACTGATAAAACCTTTTTGAAAATCTAAATTTTGGGTTAAATTTTTATAACACTTTTTTAGATTTTGGAGTAAATCTTTGTCTTTATTAGCAAGATAACACTTATTGATAAGTTTTGAATAATCTTCTAAATCATTAGCTAAAATATAACTCGAGTATGCCTTTGCAAAGCGACTTACAATACCTGAGCCACTAAACATATCACAAAAACTAAATTTATCTTTACCAAGTTCTTTTTTAGCTACCTTAAAGCCCTTATTTAAAAAACTTAAAAGTGCTCTTTTATTTCCAAGATAAGTTATAATTTGCTCTTTTAAAAAAGAAGGATTTTCTTTCAAAATTTAAAACCTTTAAAAGCCTTATCCACAAAAGTGGATTAAGCTTTTTTTGGAGTTACAAGCATATTTACATAACGACCTTCAAAATTTGGCTCTTTGTCACGATTAGCTTCATTTTCTATCATAGTCCAAATTTTTTCAAGCAAAACTACACCTGCTTCAGGAGTTGCCATTTCACGTCCTTTTAAGAACACACGAAATCTCACATGCTTACCTTGTTCTAAAAATTCTAAAGCATGTTTTACCTTGTAATTAATATCATTTTGAGCAATTTTTACAGAAAGTTTGATTTCTTTTATATCAATCACTTTTTGTTTTTTCTTTGCTTCTTTTTGTTTTTTCTCTTGTTGATAACGGAATTTACCATAGTCCATGATCTTGCAAACAGGTGGCTTAGCATCTGCAGCTATCATTACAAGATCAAGTCCTAAACGATTTGCAATTTCTAAAGCTTCATCACTACTGATAATACCGTAAACTTTGCCATCATCGCCAACACATCTGATTTCATCCGCTCTTATTTCTTCATTGAGCAATACTTCTTTTTCTTTACTCAAAAGTGTACCTCACTCATTTTCTCCTTAACTAATTTAATAAATTCGTCCAAGCTAAGATTTTTTTGTTCTTTAGCTCTTCTATCTCTTAAAGCAACGCTACGCTTTGCCACCTCATCATCGCCTAAAACTAAAATCATAGGTAATTTTTGCTTTTCAGCGATACGAATTTTTTTACTTAAGCTCTCATTTTTTTCATACACCTCGCTATCGATATTAAGCTCTAATAATTCTTTTTGAATTTCTTTTGCGTAAGCAATATGTGCTTCGCCTATTGGCACTATACCCACTGCGGTTGGTGCGATAAAAAATGGAAACTCACCCGCACAATGCTCGGTTAAAATTCCTATAAATCTTTCAAAAGAACCTAAAATCGCACGATGCAACATTACAGGTTGTTTTTTTTCATTATCACTATCAGTATATTCGAGTTTAAAACGACTTGGCAGGTTAAAATCTACTTGTATGGTTCCACATTGCCACTTTCTTTTTAAAGCATCGGTGATTTTAATATCAATCTTTGGCCCATAAAAAGCCCCGCCACCTTCATCAATACCGTATTTTAAACCTTGTTCATCTAAAGCTTCTTTTAAAGCCTTAGTCGCTATTTCCCAAATTTCATCATCACCTATGGCTTTTTCAGGTTTAGTTGAAATTTCCATTTCATAGCTAAAATCAAATAATTTCATCAAATTATCCACAAAAGCTAAAATTTCTAAAACCTGCTCTTTAATCTGACTTGGCATACAAAAAATATGTGCATCATCTTGAGTGAATTCTCTCACTCTAAAAAGTCCATGCAAAACGCCACTTTTTTCATGACGATGTACCACGCCGTATTCAAAAAATTTCAAAGGCAAATCACGATAACTTCTTACATCACTTTGATAAATTTTAATATGTCCCACACAGTTCATAGGCTTAATGCCATATTCTTGTTCATCAATTTGTGTAAAATACATATTTTCTTTATAGTTTGCATAATGTCCACTGATTTTCCATGCATCTGCTTTTAAAAGTTCAGGCCCACGCACAGGTTCATAACCACGCAAACGATGAATTTTATAAAGCATATGTTCAAGTTTAGATCTAAGCCTTGCGCCATTGCTTAACCAGATAGGAAGACCTCCTCCAATCTCATCATCAAAAGTAAAAAGTTTAAGCTCTGTTCCAAGCTTTCTATGATCGCGTTTTTTAGCTTCTTCGATAATGGTTAAATACTCTTTCAAACTTTCCTTATCTGCAAAAGCAGTCCCATAAATTCGAGTAAGCATTTCTCTTTTTTCATCACCACCCAAATACGCTCCTGCAACACGAGTGAGTTTAAAAAAGCGTAAAAATTTCGTATTTGGTACATGAGGACCACGACACAAATCTTCAAATTCACCTTGCTTATAAATACTTACAGCTCCATCAGGAATACGCAATAAAACTTCTTGTTTTAAATCATCATTTTGAAATTTAGCCAAAGCTTCGCTTTTTGTGATTTCATATTTTGAAATTTCAATCTTTGCTTCAGCAAGTTCTTTCATCTTTTTTTCAATTTTTACTAAATCTTCTTCGCCGATCTTACTTTCTACACGAAAATCATAATAAAATCCATCTTCTATAACAGGACCAACGAAAAATTTAGCTTCAGGATACAAGCTCTTAATCGCCTGCGCCATTAAATGCGCACAAGAATGGCGTATCACTTCTAAACTTTCTTTAGAATTATCAAAATAAATTTCTTTTAAATTTGTATTTTTCACGCTTTGAGAGTCAATTATTATCTCATTGTCCAAATACGCAATAACTTCTTTTTCCATATTTTTAACCCTTTGTCGCTCACTTACCCTGTGAGTGTTTATAAAGTTCTAATTTTAACTTTCTAAGACTTAATTATTTTTGAAATTCAGCTTATTTTTAAAAAAATCTTAGAATAAATTTAATATTTATTTATAGCTTAAATTCACTTCCAGCATTTAAAATCCCACTATAATACACATAAAAGAAAATAAGCCCCAAAATAATGCGATAAATTCCAAAAGGGATAAAATTAAATTTAGAAATAAATTTTAAGAAAAATTTTATAACTAAAACCGCAACGACAAAAGCAGTGATAAAACCTATACTTAAAGGAATTAAAGAATTTGTGTTACTCAGCAATTCAGGCTCTTTATAAATACTATAAGCTGTAGCAATAATCATCGTTGGAATAGCAAGTAAAAAACTAAATTCAGCAGCCACTTTTCTATTAAATCCTAACAAAAGCCCACCAATAATACTTGCTCCACTTCTTGAAGCGCCAGGAATCATGGCTAAAGATTGAAAAATACCTATACAAAAAGCTTGTTTAAAACTTATTTCTTCTAAGGAATTGATACGATATTGTTTATTTTTGTGCGCAAGTTCTATAAAAATAAGCACAACACCACCAAAAATGAGCATTCCAACCACAACCCAACCATTAAATAAAGCATTTAAGTATTTTGCCACAAAAAGCCCTATAACTCCAGTAGGAAAAAATCCCACTGCAAGTTTTAACCAAATATCAAGCCCTTGAAACAATTTACGCCAAAATACAAAAATTACCGCCAAAATAGAACCAAGCTGGATGATAATCAAAAAATTTTTCCAAAACTCATCTATATCAATACCTAAAATAGTCGTACCTAAAATCATATGTCCTGTTGAAGAAACAGGTAAAAACTCAGTCAGACCTTCTATAATTCCAAGTATTAAAGCATATAAATTTTCCATTTTAATCCTTGAATGATAATTGCAAAAGAAAAATTATATCAGAATGGATTAAATGGGGTTTTAACCCCAAAAATTAAGCATCTTTTTTAACAATACGCTTAATGAAATATAATACAACGCCAACAAAAAAGATAAGCGCGAAAAGCTCGCTATCATGAAAATTTGCTAAATTTAAAGCTAAAGGATTTTCACTACCACCCATACTTACTGAAAATACAGTAATTCCTGCGATAATTACCCCAAAAATACTTTCACCCACTATAAGCCCTGAAGCAAAAAGCGTGCCTCTTTGCTCACAACTCGCAAGTTTTTCTTCTTTATGAGAATTTTTTGCATATTTTTTAGTCAAGTATTGCATTACAATATATTTTAAAATTCCGCCTATAACTAAAGGTATATTTACAGCAGGCGGAAGGTAAATACCTATTCCAACGGCTAAAGGCGGCAAAGACATTTTCTGTGTTCTTCTTAAAATTTTATCTATAATAATCATTAAAATTCCTACAAATACACCAAAAGCCATATAACCCCACTCTATATTGTGATGAAAAATTCCTTGAGCGATAGTACTCATTAAATTTGCTTGCGGTGCTGCTAAAGCCGATGAAGCATCCATACCTTCTCTTGGCATTGCCCCAACAAAACCATAGGCTTGATAAAGCAAATTTAAAACAGGAACTATAGCCAAAGCACCAAAAACACAGCCTACAAGTAAAGCAACTTGTTGCTTCCAAGGAGTAGCTCCGACTAAATGCCCTGTCTTTAAATCTTGTAAATTGTCATTCGAAATAGCAGCTGTAGCCAAAATAACACTAGTAGTAAAAATAGCTAACGCTACTGCAAATTTAGAAAGCATAGGATCTTGAAAAAGTTCCACACCTAAAACCAAAAAAACAATAGAAGAAATAATAACACCAATAAGTCCGATTCCAGAAATAGGACTAGAAGAAGATCCTACAAGTCCTGCCATATATCCGCAAGCTGCTGCAACAAAAAAACCTATTAAAACAGAAACTAAAGTTCCAACAAATGAAAATAGCATTTGATAATAAATACTTAAGTTAGCATCTTCAACAAAACTATAAAAAGTAATAAATAAACCCACAACCATTAAAACAAAAAGTATAAAAATACTTTTTAAAGAAAGGTCTATATTTGTTCTTTCATTTTTTTCTTGATTAGTAATTTTAACATTTTTAACAATTTCTTTAATACCTTCAATAACGGGTTTTAAAAGTTCTATTAAAGTCCAAAGCGCTGCTATAGCAATAGCTCCTGTTCCTATAAGCCTTACTTTAGAACTCCATACACTAGAAGCTAAATCTACGGCATTTTTTGCACTATCGAATTCAAAATTTGAAAGATAGGGAGTAAAAATACCCCAAGCTAAAAACATACCTACAAAAAGAGCTATAGCACCTGCTAAACCGACTAAATAACCTGCTCCTAAAAGTGCCAAAGAATATCCCATAGAAAAACCAAAAGCCATTTTATTCCAAATGAAAGCAAAATTACTCTCACTTGCAGCGAGTTTAAAACCATTGCTTAATAAACTAAAAATAGCAGCTATAAAAGAGCCTAATGCTATTTCTTTAATACCTTGTTTTCCTTTTTTATTACTCTGATCTTTATTGGCTACTTTTAAAATTTCAGCTGCGGCCCTACCTTCAGGATAAGCAAGTTTGCTTTCAACTACCATAGCCCTTCTTAATGGTATAGTAAAAAGCACTCCAAGTCCACCACCACAAAGACATATCATAAAAGTTTGCCAAAGTGGAAATTCACTCCAATACCCACACATAAAAAGTCCTGGGATAACAAAAATAACTGATGATAAAGTTCCTGCTGCTGAAGCTTGAGTTTGAACCATATTATTTTCTAAAATATTTGAAGTCTTAAAAAGACTCAAAACCGCCATGGAGATGACCACAGCTGGAATTGATGATGAAAAAGTAAGTCCCACTTTTAACCCCAAATATACATTTGAAGCTGTAAAAATAATAGTTAAAATACTTCCCAAAATCAAACCCCTTAAGGTAAGTTCTGGTAAATTTTGTTTTTTGTACATCATTTCTCCGTTTTAAAATTTACTTTCAACGTTAAAAAATATTCTTATAAGTTTAAATTTATAATTTTTCTCTAAAGCAAAATAAAATAATACAAAAAAACGCTTATATTTTTATAAATTTTTGACTCAAAAATATCATAAAACAATGAACCAATCATTGAAAAATCAAAAGTTTTTTTATTTTAATTATATTATCCCAGCTACCTCAGCAAAAATCAAGCAAATAATACTTATACCCCATATATAAAAAAAGCTTCTTTTGATATGATCTTTAATATTAACCTCTGCTAAACCGCAACCTAGCAAAGTTGCAGGCACAACAGGAGAAATAAATGTCGCACAATTTCTTGCTATCACCATGATAATAGCTATAGTCAAAGGTTCAGCGCCAAAAGCCTTAGTTACACTCAAAACTATAGGCATCACTCCATAAAAATAAGAATCTGTACAAAAAATAATTGCCATTGGAACAGCTAATATCCCTACCATCAAAGGAATATAAGCGCCTAAATAATCTGGAACAAAATTTAAAATCAAAACACCCATTTTCTCCATAATACCACTTTTATCAAATACGCCTATTAATATCCCAGCACCAATTAAAGTAATATACATAAGCATTGCACCAGCACTTGCACGATCTAAAACTTTTTTAGCTATTTTTAAATTAGGATAATTAAGCGGTAAAATTATTGCAAGTCCTATCATAAAGCAAATATAACTAGGAAAAATACCACTAATTAAAAGCCCAATAACCCCAATAGCTACAAGTAAATTTAACCAAAACCATTTTTCATTATGGTGTTCGCTTTTTTCTATATTTAAATTTATTCCCGACAAGTTACCTGCGCCTGCACCTCTTTTTATTTCTATCTTAGCAATCCAAATTGCCAAAAGAAGGGATAATACCAAACCTACAATCTGAATAGGTATAATATGGTGCCAAAGCAAATTTGCATCCATTCCTATATTAGTAGCCGCTCTTAAAGTAGGACCACCCCAAGGAATAACATTCATAACCCCCATAGCCGAAGTAATAATCAATAACATTGAAGTCTTTCTTATACCTAGACGCTCATAAATAGGTAATAATGCAGGTATTACAATAAGAAAAGTAGAAGCACCTGAACCATCTAAATGCACAGCAGCAGTAATAAAAACAGTAAGAATGCAAACTTGATATACATTAGCTTTCATTTTTGATAAAAACGCATTTAAAATTTTAGTAAAAAAACCACTTGCATTTAAAACACTAAAAAAGAGTATAGAAAAAACAAACAAAGCTGCCGTATCCGTTACGCTTTTGACTCCATCTTTAATAAAAGCAACCAATGTTTTAATATCAAAAACACCTCCTTTAACCCCTAAAGCTGCACCCACGCCAAAACCAAGCTGTTCAAGAATAAGTAAAATACAAGCTACGCTAATACTTACACTTATAAAAGCTAATGCCGGAGTAGTATAATCTTTTAGCAAAAGCCAAACTATCAATCCTAATGAGAAAAAACCCAATAAAGCTAAAAAAAATTCCATATCCTATCCTTTTGTATCATTTTTATTCAATAATAAAATGGATATTTTAAGTCCAACTTATATGTGTTTAAATTTATAGCTTTTTGGAAAAAATATATTTTCTAATGTAACTATTTTAAACAAGAATAAAAAATAATTTTTAATTATTTTTGATAAAGTATTCACTCTTTTAAATTTACAACTAGAAGTAACGATAGTCAAAATATAATAAGTTGCATAATATTATCAAAACTAAAAAGTCAAAATTTTAA
Source organism: Campylobacter sp. BCW_6889 (assembly GCF_001762535.1). NCBI lineage: Bacteria > Pseudomonadati > Campylobacterota > Epsilonproteobacteria > Campylobacterales > Campylobacteraceae > Campylobacter > Campylobacter sp. BCW_6889. The sequence continues at coordinate 41,161 of NZ_MJWZ01000065.1, forward strand.
CTTCACATTCACTTCACTTAAAAAGTTTATAATGTTATCACTTTACATTACAAGGAGAAATAATTATGAAAAAAAGTATTTTATTTACATCAGCACTTTTAGCTAGCTCAATGCTTTTTGCAGATAGTCTAAAACTTGAAGGTACTATTGCACAAATTTATGATAACAATAAAACCTTGCTTATTGACTCTATTTATGGCGGACAAATGGCTATAAAAGTTCTACCAAATACCGAAATAGAAATGGATGATTGTGGTATTTTTGGAACAGATAAAGATGGAACTTTTAAAGATTTACAGGTTGGAAATTTTTTAGAAAGTAAAATTTCTTATGGAACACCTGCTACACCAAATACTCAGGCTATTCCAGTAGCTAGAAAAATTGAAATTCAATGTTATAAAAAAGCTTATTAATATAAATCCCTTAACAAGGGATTTATAAAAATCATTCTTTACTAAACTACTTCATCACTCTTAAATAAAAATTTAAACTCTTTTTTAACAAGCAATTTATAAAATAACACTTATATTTTCATCTAAGGCAAATAATGAAAAAATGGATTTTTATTGTTTTTTGTTTTATATTAGGTTTTATTATTCATATATTTTATATAGAATACACTAACGAACTTTTATTTAATAAATTTATTAAAAACAGCAATCCTGATTATACAATTACAGATATTTACTTCAAAAAAGGTTTTTTAACTTCTAAAGGAAGTTTTACTTTAAATCACTCTCATACACAGCTTTCAACCAAAATCAACCTTAAATTTAATAATTATTTTTTCTTAAATAAAATTATAAAAGGAAATTTTACAAATCCTTTTGATTTTTTAGATGAAGTGTTAAAAAACAATAAATTAGGAACTTTTACTCTCAAATTACACGATAACAACTCTAAAATATTTCTAAATATTAAAGATATAAATTTAAGCAATGAAGGCGGAGATACCATCATAAACGGCGGATATATTGAAGCTTTAATGAATAAAAATTTAGAAATTAAAAACATTAAAATACATTTTGATATGATTGATTTTTCTCAATTTTATACTAAATTTGTATTGCAAAATTTAAATTACGAACAATTTTTTAACAATCCTGTACAATTTTATGAGTTAAATTTATTTAGCGATAGCCAACAACAAATCAACTTTGATTATCTTGTGCTAGATAACAATAAAATCAATTCTTTTTATAGCAAAAACCAAGTAAATTTTAATGAAGAAAATTCAACAATAAACTTAAACATACAAGGAAAATCTAATGAAATTGATATTGATCTTAAATCTTTATTGGGTCAAAATTTGAATTTTGACAAAACAAAATTTAACATAACCATAAATAAATTTCTTAACTCAAATTTCAATATTTCTCATTTTATTCAAAAAAATCTTGATCTAAAAATACAAAATTTAATTCTTGAAAAAAATCAACAAAATATCAGTCTACAAGGCAATTTAAATATTAACAACTCTTATCAAGCAAAATTACAAGTTATCAGTTCAGATGAGCCAGATGAAATTTTTCCTTGGACAAAGGATTATGGAGGTTTAAATCAATATTTTTTAAAAGAAAATAATAACTTTTTTCTAAATTTATCTTATGATAGCTTAGCCAATCCTCAGCTAAAAATTAATGGTAGTGAATTTTCAAATATGGATTTAAATTAATGAGCCTAGCTTTAACCTTTCGCCCTGAAAATTTTGATGATATTTTAGGACAATATGAGCTTATAGAAATTTTCAAAAAATTTACTGCTTTACAAAAACTTCCTCATAGTATTTTTTTTGGAACAGCAGGCTCTGGAAAAACAACTTTTGCTAGAGTTGTAGCAAAAGAATTTGGCTTAGATTTTTATGAATTTGATGGAGGAAATTTTAAACTCGAAGAACTAAGAAAAATTTTAGATAATTATAAAAATAGTCTTTATAAGCCTTTAATTTTTATTGATGAAATTCACCGCCTTAGCAAAACCCAACAAGAAATGCTTTTAATTCCTATGGAAAATTACCGTTTAATTTTAATCGGTGCAAGCACTGAAAATCCCTATTTTGTTTTAAGTTCTGGTATAAGAAGTCGTTCCATGCTTTTCGAATTTAAATCTTTAGGGGTAAAGGAACTTGAAACTTTACTCTTGCGTGTACAAGAAAAAATGAAATTTAATATTGATAAAGAAGCTAAAGATTTTCTACTTAAAAGTGCTGATGCAAGAGCTATGCTAAATTTGCTTGAATTTGTCTTGGTTTTAGATGAAAAACATATCAGTCTTGAAAATCTTAAAAAACTTCGCAACACCATAAATAGTGAGGGTGTTAGCTCAAAAAATACACATTATATCTTAGCAAGTGCAATGATAAAAAGTTTACGTGGAAGTGACGTTGATGCAGCTATTTATTATCTTGCAAGACTTATTGATGCAGGAGAAAGTGCGGATTTTATCGCTAGGCGTTTGGTGATTTTTTCAAGTGAAGATGTCGGAAATGCCGATCCAAATGCTTTAAATTTAGCAGTTTCGACTCTGGAAGCTGTTAAAAATATAGGTTATCCTGAAGCAAGAATTATCCTAGCCCAATGCGTAGTTTATTTAGCAAGCGCAATCAAATCCAATGCAAGCTACAAAGCTATCAATGAAGCTTTAAACTATGTAAAAAACAATGAAGCTTTAGAAATACCTAATTATCTTAACAACAATCATCAAGAAAAACAAAACTATCTTTATCCACATGATTTTGGTGGCTGGGTAGAGCAAAAATATCTTAGTAAAAATTTAAAATTTTATCATAGCAAGGGCTTAGGAGAAGAAGCAAAATTGTTAGATAATTTATATAAATTAAAAAATTATAAAGCTTAATTTTATTATTTAAAATTTACAAAATAAATGCTAAAATCAATATTTTATTTTCAAGGAAAAAGATGATTAAAATAGGAATTTATGGCGCTAAAGGACGCATGGGAAAACAGATTGAAGAATGTTTAAAAAGCGAAACGCAAGCACAAATTTCGATACTTTATAATAAGGGTGGAAATTTAGAAGAGCTTTTTGAAAAAAGCGATGTGATTATTGATTTTTCTTCCCCAAGTGGAACTCATGAGCTTTTAAATTATGCAAGAACTATGCCTAAACCTTTGGTAATAGGTACAACAGGACTTGATGAGAAAATTTTACATTTGATGCAAAGTGCTAGTGAAGTGATGCCGATTTTTTATGCGACCAATATGTCTTTAGGTGTTGCAGTTTTAAACTATCTTGCTAGTAAAGCGAGTCAAATGCTAAGAAATTTTGATATAGAAATTTTAGAAATGCATCATCGCCATAAAAAAGATGCCCCAAGTGGTACAGCTATGACTTTAGCCCAAAGTGTAGCAAAAGCTAGAAATTTAGAACTTGAAAAAGTAAGAGTAAGTAGAAGAGATGGCATTATAGGTGAAAGAAGCAAAGATGAGATTGCCGTGATGAGTTTAAGGGGTGGCGATATAGTAGGACGCCATACAGTAGGTTTTTATGAAGATGGAGAATTTTTAGAACTTAATCATACCGCTACTTCAAGGGCGACTTTTGCTAAAGGTGCGATTAAAATCGCTATTTGGCTTAGTAAGCAAGAAGCAAAAATGTATTCAATCAATGATTTTTTAGGAATTTAAAATGTGTGCAGTTGTAGGAGTTATCAATTCAAAAAATGCTAGCACTTATGCGTATTATGCGCTTTTTGCTATGCAACACCGTGGGCAAGAGGCAAGTGGTATTAGTGTGAGTAATGGTAAAAATATTAAGACTATTAAAGCTAAAGGTGAAGTGAGTCAAATTTTTAATCCTGATAATCTAAAAACTTTAGAAGGTGAAATCGCTATAGGGCATAATCGCTATTCTACAGCAGGAAATTCAAGTTTAAATGACGCTCAGCCCATAGCAGCTACTTCGGTTTTAGGTGATATTGCTTTAGCGCATAATGGAAATTTAGTTAATAAAGAAGAAGTAAGATCAAGACTTATTCAAGATGGGGCTATTTTTCAAACCAATATGGATACAGAAAATGTTGTCCATCTTATCGCAAGAAGTAAGCAAGAAAGCTTAAAAGATAGATTTATTGAGAGTTTAAAAGAATGTATAGGGGCTTATTGTTTTGTTTTAGCAAGCAAAGATAAACTTTATGTTGTAAGAGATCCTCATGGAGTACGTCCTTTATCTTTAGGACGTTTAAAAGATGGAGGCTATATAGTTGCTAGTGAAACTTGTGCTTTTGATCTTATAGAGGCTGAATTTATTCGTGATGTTAAACCAGGGGAAATGCTTATTTTTACTCAAGGAAATGATAAATTTGAAAGTATAGAACTTTTTTCTCAAACTCCTAGAATTTGTGCTTTTGAATACATTTATTTTGCTAGACCTGATAGCATAGTAGAAGGCAAAAGCGTGTATGAAGTGCGTAAAAAAATGGGCGAAGCTTTAGCTAAAAAATTTGCTTATAAAGCAGACTTTGTCGTGCCTGTGCCAGATAGTGGAGTAAGTGCAGCTATAGGTTTTGCGCAATATTTACAAATCCCTCTTGAAATGGCAATAGTAAGAAATCATTATGTAGGAAGAACTTTTATAGAGCCAACTCAAGAGCTTAGAAATTTAAAAGTAAAATTAAAACTTAATCCTATGCGTAAAGTTTTAGAAGGCAAAGAAATTGTAGTCATTGATGATAGCTTGGTGCGTGGCACTACTTCTAAAAAAATAATTTCTTTGCTTCGTGCTGCAGGAGCAAGCAAAATCCATCTTGCCATAGCTTGTCCTGAGATCAAATTTCCTGATACTTATGGCATAGATACTCCAACTTTTGAAGAACTTATCAGCGCAAATAAAAATACTGAAGAAGTGCGTGAATATGTAGAAGCTGATACGCTAAGTTTTTTAAGCATAGAAGAATTAACCCAAAGCATAGGCGATGAAAGGAAATATTCTTTAATCAGTTTTGATGGGGATTATTTTATTAAATAATTTTATTTTAAATTAGGATTAGGCAAGGTTGCACTTGCACTTCCTACATTTATATTTTGAGTTGGTGGCAAAGGAGTATTTGGTGTATCAATTTGACTTAAAAGCTCTAAAGTTTGATTAAATTCGAAGCTTTCTTCAGGATTTTGCCCTAAGAATTTTTGCATAAATTCTTTTTTAGAAATAGCTTCATCAAGTTCTTTATCACTTCCTTTTTGATAGGCACCGATGCGAAGCAATACTTCATTTTCTTTTAAAAGCGAGTTTAAACGCTTAAATTTTCTTGCCCAAAGTTTATGTTCAGGACTTATAATGTCACTCATCACCCTTGAAGCAGAGTTTTGTATATTAATAGGAGGATAAATTCCAAAGTCTGTTAATTCACGACTTAAAACAATGTGTCCATCTAAGATAGAACGACTTTGATCAGCAATTGGATCGCTCATATCATCTCCATCTACCAAAACGGTAAAAAAGGCTGTTATAGTGCCTTTACCTTCTTCTTTACCCGTTCTTTCCATGAGTTGAGGCAAAAGACTTAAAACACTTGGTGGATAACCTTTGGTTGTAGGAGGTTCTCCAAGAGCTAGTCCTATTTCTCTTTGCGCCATAGCAAAACGCGTTACACTATCCATGATAAAAAGTACATCTTTACCTTGTTCTTTAAAGTATTCTGCCACACTCATTGCACAAAAAGCACCGTATTTACGCATCAAAGCACTATCATCACTTGTAGCAACAATAATCACTGTATCATCGAGCTTTCCGCCTAAATTTTTTTGTATAAATTCAGGAATTTCACGCCCCCTTTCTCCTATGAGTGCCACTACCTTTATAGGAGCTTTGGAATTTTTAACTATCATTCCCATAAGAGTGGATTTTCCTACCCCGCTTCCTGCAAAAATACCAAGTTTTTGCCCTACACCACAAGTTAAAAGTGCGTCTATGGTTTTAACACCCACGGGAAAAACTTCTTCTATAAGCCCTCTTTTCATCGCATCAATAGGTGCACGCATTATAGGCATATATTTACTTACTTCTATAGCTCCTTTACCATCTTTTGGACGCATAAAAGGATCTACTACTCTGCCTAAAAGTTCATCGCTAACGCCTATTTGCATACCTGCATCACTTATGAAAGCACGATCGCCTATCTTAAAACCTTCTATAAAAGAAAATGGGCTTAAATAGCTAAATTGTTCTTTGATTTCTACAACCATAGCTAGAGTGTTTAAATTTTCATTTTCATTGGAAACTAACTTCACTATATCTCCAACCCCTGTTTTAAGCCCACGAATTTCTATACTTGTAGCAGAAATTTTTGTAATCTCTCCAAAAATAGCACTTAAATTTTCTTTACCAAGTTTGGAACGTAGTTTTTCAAGATTCATTAAAATCTTACCTGTTTAGCAGAGTTTATGAGAGAAAAAAATTCCTCTCTAGTTTTTTCATTTTTCAAGAAAATTCCACGCAAAGCTGAAGTTGTAGTGGTGGAATTAGCTTTTTGTACTCCACGCATTTCAACACACATATGTCTTGCTTCTATGACTACACCCACACCTTTTGCATCGACATTTTCCATTAAAGCTTGTGCGATTTGTTCGGTAAGTTGTTCTTGAATTTGAAGTCTTCTTGCAAACACTTCTACAAGGCGTGGAATTTTGCTTAAACCTACTACTTTTTTATTAGGGATATAGGCTACATGAGCACGCCCAAAAAAAGGTAAAAGATGATGTTCGCAAAGACTGTAAAATTCTATATCACGCACCAAAACCATTTCATTATTAGAGCTTTCAAATAAAGCATTATTTAAAATATCTTTGACATTTTGCGTATAACCACTAGTAAGAAATTCATAAGCTTTAAAAACACGATTTGGTGTTTTAATCAGTCCTTCACGATTTGGATTTTCTCCTATAATTTCAAGCATAGTTTTAACACAATCTTCAAATTTTTTTTGCAAACTTTTCTCCAAAAATATTTTTATTATTTTAATAATAATGTAATATTGCAATTTTATCATAAATTACTTTAAAATTTTATGCAAGTAATAAGGAAAAATTTGCTATGATTGAAAGCAAATTTTATTTTATAAGGAAAAAAACTATGGAAGTAAAGGCAAAGCAACTAGATTCTGTTAATGCGACTGCTAGTGTAAAAATTCCTTCAGGAATCATTAAAAATGAAGTAGAAAATTTAGCAAAAAAAGCTTCTAAAAGCGTAAAAATGGATGGGTTTAGACCAGGAAAAGTTCCTGTAAGTGCTGTACTTAAAAGATATGAAAGAGAACTCACTCAAGACGCAGAACAAAATCTTTTTAAATCTGCTGTAAATAGTGCTTTACAAGAACTTAAAAAAGAAAGTAAAGAGCTTGTAGGTGAGCCATATTTTGAAAAATTTGATCGTAAAGATGGAGAAATTATTGCTGAGTTAATACTTTCTTTTAAACCTGAAATTAAACTTGAGGGTTATGAAAAACTCATCCCTGAATATCAAACTCCAAAAGTAAGTAAAAAAGAAATTGATGAGAAAAAAGATGAACTTTTAAAGCGTTTTGCTACTCCTGAAGCTATAAAAACAAAAAGAGCTTTAAAAGAAGGTGATTTTGCAAAATTTGATTTTGAAGGTTTTGTAGATGATAAAGCTTTTGAAGGTGGTAAAGCTGAAAATTATGTTTTAGAAATTGGTTCTAAGCAATTTATTCCAGGTTTTGAAGATGGTATGATAGGAATGAAAATAGGTGAAGAAAAAGATATCAAAGTAACTTTCCCTAAAGAATACGGTGCAGCGCATTTAGCAGGTAAAGATGCGGTATTTAAAGTAAAACTACATGAAATTCAAGAGCTTAAAATTCCAGAGCTTGATGATGAAATGCTTAAAAAACTTTTACCAGGAGAAGAAAAAACTAGTGTTGAAGTTTTAGATGAAAAATTAAAAGAGCAAATCAAAAATGAAAAGCTTTTTAAACTTGTAAATGACGAATTAAAAGGTAAATTTGCAGATGCTTTGATTGAAAAATATAATTTTGATTTACCTAAAAGCATAGTAGAACAAGAAACTGATATGCAAATGCGTGCAGCTTTTAATACTTTTAGTGAAAAAGAAATTGAAGAGCTTAAAGCAAGTAAAGAAAAATATCAAGAAAAACGTGATTCTTTTAAAGAAGAAGCGCAAAAAAGTGTAAAACTTACTTTTATTATTGATGAGCTTGCAAAATTGCGCAAGATTGAAGTAAATGATCAAGAATTGATTCAAGCGATTTATTTTGAAGCATATCGCTATGGTATGAATCCAAAAGAGCATTTAGAAAACTATAAAAAACAAGGAGCTTTACCTGCTGTGAAAATGGCTTTAATTGAAGAAAAACTTTTTAATGATATTTTTATGCCAAAAACAGAAAAATTGGAAAAAACGAGCAAAAAAGAGAAAGAAGATAAATAATGTTTATTCCTTATGTTATTGAAAAATCCAGTCGTGGTGAAAGAAGTTATGATATTTACTCACGCCTTTTAAAAGATAGAATTATTATGCTAAGTGGCGAAATTCATGATGAACTTGCTGCTTCTATCGTAGCACAACTTCTTTTTTTAGAAGCTGAAGATCCTACAAAAGATATTTATCTTTATATCAATTCTCCAGGCGGTGTCATTACAAGTGGTTTTAGTATTTATGATACTATGAACTATATCAAACCTGATGTTTGTACGATTTGCATAGGACAAGCTGCTTCTATGGGAGCATTTTTGCTTAGTTGTGGCGCAGAAGGAAAACGTTTTGCTTTGCCTAATTCACGCATTATGATTCATCAACCTTTAGGTGGAGCTAGAGGTCAAGCCACAGATATTGAAATTCAAGCTAAAGAAATTTTAAGACTTAAAACTATACTTAATGATATTTTGGCAAAAAATACTAAGCAAAAAGTTACAAAAATAGCAAAAGATACAGAAAGAGATTTTTTCATGTCAGCACAAGAAGCTAAAGAATATGGACTGATTGATAAGGTTTTGGAAAAAAGTTTTAAATGATTTCTTTGGAGATCATTTAAAACAAAGGTTTTTTAATGGTTAGAAAAATTATCACTTATCCTAATCCTAGACTTTTTTTAAACTCTGAAATTGTAAATAAATTTGATACAGAACTTCACACCTTGCTTGATGATATGTATGAAACTATGATAGCAAGTAATGGGGTAGGTTTAGCAGCTATTCAAGTGGATATTCCTTTGCGTGTTTTACTTGTAAATATTTTTGATGAAAATGATGAACAAAAAAAAGAAGATTTGCTAGAGATTATTAATCCTGAAATTATTCCTTTAGATGAAGAAATGATCACTTGTACCGAAGGGTGTTTGAGTGTGCCAGATTTTTTCGAAGAAGTAAAACGCTATAATCATATCTTACTTAAATATCAAGATCGCTTTGGAGAATTTAAAGAACTTGAAGCAAAAGGTTTTTTAGCTGTGGCTATTCAACACGAAAATGATCATTTGAATGGACATTTATTTATAGAAAAAATTTCTTTTGCTAAGCGTCAAAAATTCGATAAAGAATTTAAGAAAAAGAAGAAAAATCATAAAAAAGAGAAATGAAAAAACTAAAGTGCATAAGCTTTCATGAAGGCTTAGACATTATAGAGGTAGAATCCACTTTTACAAGAGGTTTGCCAAATTTAAGCATAGTAGGACTTGCAAGTGTAGCGATTAAGGAAAGTGTCGAACGCATCAAAGCCATGCTTTTAAGTTGTGATTTTGCTTTTCCTGCTAAAAAAATTACTATCAATCTTAGTCCTTCAGGCATCCCAAAAAAGGGATCTCATTTTGATTTGGCCATTGCTTTATTAATCCTTTTACAAAATGAAGAATTAGATGACTTTTTTGTAGTAGGAGAATTAGGACTTGATGGAAGTATTAAAAGCACAAATGAGCTTTTTTCTTTGCTTTTGTTTCTTTCTGCTAAAATTAAAAAAGCTAAAATCGTTGTTCCAAAAAGTATAGCACAAAAAGCTTCCATGATACCGAATTTAGAGGTTTATGGACTTGAAAATTTAAATGAAGCAATAGAGTTTTTTAAAGAAAAAAATTATGAAAATTTTCGTTTTTCTCACAATCATCCTTTATTCGCAAGTCCTTTACAAATAGAAAATGAAATTTTTTTACAAAATATGGATTTTAAACTTGATTTTAAAGATATCAAAGGGCAGGAAAAAGCTAAAAGAGCTTGTATAATAGCTGCTTTAGGTATGCATAATATCTTATTTGAAGGAAGTCCAGGAAGTGGTAAAAGTATGTGTGCTAAACGCCTTGTTTATATCATGCCTCCTCAAAGTTTAAGTGAAATTTTAATGCAAAATGCTTATATGTCTTTAGATTCAAAAGATTGTGAATTTACTAAAATTCGTGCTTTTCGTCATCCTCATCATACTTCTACAAGAGCAAGTATTTTTGGCGGAGGAACAAAAAATGCTAGAATTGGAGAAGTCGCACTTGCAAATGGCGGAGTATTGTTTTTTGATGAATTTCCACATTTTAACAAGCAAATCATAGAGAGTTTAAGAGAGCCTTTAGAGGATCATAAAATTCATATTTCAAGAGTAAATTCTAAAATCACTTATGAAACAAAATTTAGCTTTATAGCCGCTCAAAATCCTTGTCCTTGCGGAAATTTATTTTCTAAAAATCTTTCTTGTGTTTGTAGTGAAAATGAGATTAAAAAATACAAAAATCACATTTCAGCTCCTATTATGGATAGGATTGATCTTTATGTAGCTATGGATGAGATCAGCAAGGATGATAAAACGAGTATAAGTTCTAAAGAAATGAGTGAAAAAATTTTACAAGCTTTTATTTTTGGTAAAAAACGAGGGCAAAAAGAATTTAATGGGAAATTAAAAGATGAAGATTTAAGTCGTTTTTGTGTACTAGAAAAAGATGCCAAAGATACGCTAGATTTAGCAATTTCACGTTATAATCTTTCTTTGCGATCGCTTAATAAAATTTTAAAAGTTTCAAGAAGTATAGCGGATTTAGAACAAAGTCTTAATATTAGCAAAACCCATATTTTAGAAGCTTTAAGCTTTAGAGCAAGGAATTAAAATGGAAAATAAAAGTATAGCTATCTTTATAGATGCAGAAAATATCCCTGCAAAATACGCTAAAAGTATTTTTGATATCGCTTCAGATTATGGAGAGGTTATCATTAAACGCATTTATGGGGATTGGACTCAAAAAAATATACAAGGTTGGAGAGAGCAAATTGCTGAATATTCTTTAATCGCTATGCAACAATTTAATTTTGCAGCCAACAAAAACTCAAGCGATATGTATTTAATCACTGAAATCATGTCCATATTTTATGAAAAAAATATAGATATTTTTGTTATTGTTTCAAGCGATAGTGATTATACTTCACTCATTCAAAAATTAAGAGAAAATAAAAAACAAGTTATAGGAATGGGGCTTGAAAAGTCTATAAAATCCTATGTAAATGCTTTTAGTGAATTTTTTTATTTAGATAAAGATGAGAGTAAAAAAGAAGATATTTTAAGTAAGGATTATTTAAGAGCTTTAATCAATATCACCGAACAGCTTATCGATGAAAAAGGGCGTGCCGAATACGCACAAATCCGCACTAATATGAACCGCAAATACTCAGATTTTCATCCGCAAAATTATGGTTTTAAGAATTTTCGTGCTTTGATCCAGAAATTTTTACCTAAAATGAAAAAATTTGAAGAAGAAAGAGAAAAAAATATATATTTTTTGGTGAAAAAAGATTATGAAAGCTATTATTGATAATATAAAAATTTTAGAACAAAATGCTATAAATAAAGGCTTAGATGAGCTTATTTTAATGGAAAATGCAGGATTAAATTTAGCCAAGCTGATTAAAAAAGAAGCTAAAAAAATCTGCATTCAACGCAAGATTAAAAAAGTAAAAATACTTTTTTTATTAGGCGGGGGTAACAACGCTTCAGATGGCTTGGTGGCTTTAAGAAATTTAAAACACGCTAAAGCTTATAAAATAGGCTTTAAAGAAAATACGCTTTTTAAAAAACAAGAGCAAATTTTACAAAATTATGCTTTTAAATTTTGTAAAAAAGAACCCAATTTTAAAAAATTTCATATTATTATTGATTGTATTTTAGGCACAGGCTTAAATCGTTGTTTAGATGAAAAAACAAGTTTAATAATTCAAAAAGTTAATCAAAGCAAGGCTTTAAAAATAGCTTGTGATATGCCTACAAATTTGGGATTTTATCCTTGTTTTAAAGCTGATATTACACTTTGCATGGGAGCTTTAAAGGAAATTTTACTTGAAGATTTTGCTAAGGAATTTGTAGGAAGGATTAAAATAGCCAATTTAGGCATTAGCTCTAAGAAATTTTACCCTAATTCTCAAGCTTTTTTGCTTGAAAAAAAAGATTTAAAAACTATAGATAGAAAAATCAACGCTAATAAAGGAAATTTTGGCCATATTTATATAGTTGCCAATGCAAGCGCTGGAACTTTAGCAGGACTTGGAGCCTTAAATTTTGGAGCAGGTCTTGTTTCTTTAGTAGCACAAAAAAGCTTCTCACCTCTTTTGATGTTAAAAGAAAAAATTGAAAATAATGCAAGTGCTATTGCTTTAGGTATGGGGCTTGAAAATTTGGATTTTCTAAAAGATGAAATTTTGCAAAACACTCCTTTGATCTTGGATGCAAACTGCTTTTTAAGTGAAGCTTTGCTTTGGTATTTAAACAGAAAAGATATTGTTATAACCCCTCATCCAAAAGAATTTATAAAACTTTATAAAATGTGCTTTGATGAGAATTTAGATATAGAAACATTGCAAAAAAATCGCTTTTTCTATGCTAGAAAATTTTCACAAAATTATGATTGTGTTCTTGTTTTAAAAGGAGCAAATCCTATTATTGCACAAAAAGAAAAATTATTTGTTGTAAATTTAGGAAATCAAGCCTTAGCTAAAGGTGGGAGTGGAGATGTTTTAAGTGGAATGATTGCTGCACATTTAGGTTTTGGTTTTAGCGCTTTAGAAGCAGCAAAAAATGCTACTTTAGCTCATGGACTTGTTGCAAAAAAATATAAATTTAATAAAAATAGCTTTGACGCTTTAAAACTTATCAAAGGATTAAAATGCTTGTAAAATTAGCTGTACTTTTTAGTGGAAATGGAGGTAATTTAGAAAATATTTTAGAAAAACTTCATAAAAAAACCATAGGGGAAAATACCTATGAAGTAGTACTTTGCCTTTGTAACAAAAAAGATGCTTTTGGTATACAAAGGGCAAAAAAATTTGGTCTTGATACTGCCATTGTTGATCATAAGGCTTATAATACTCGTGAAGAATTTGATACGATTTTGGTACAAAAAATCAAAGAAAGTGGAGCAAATCTTACTGTATTAGCAGGTTTTATGAGAATTTTAAGTCCTGTTTTTACAAAAAATATTAAGGCAATTAACCTTCATCCTTCTTTATTACCCCTTTTTAAAGGAGCACATGCGATTAAAGAAAGTTATGAAAGTGATATGAAAGTGGCTGGTGTGAGTGTGCATTGGGTCAGTGAAGAACTTGATGGTGGAATGATTATAGCTCAAAAAGCTTTTGAAAAAAGAAATTTGAGTTTTGAAGAATTTGAAGAAAAAATTCATAGCCTAGAACATGAAATTTTACCCTTAAGTGTGATTGAAATTTTTTCTTAAAGAATTAAAGGTATTTGCTTTAAAACTATAAAATATCGCTTTAAAAAATTTTAAAATTTTCAAGGAAATTTATGTTTGAATGGATATTTAGTATTGATGCTTGGATTACTTTAGCTACTTTAAGTGCTCTTGAAATTGTACTAGGGATAGATAATATCATTTTTTTAGCTATTTTAGTAAGCAAACTACCCCCTGAACATCGTGATAAAGGACGTATCTTAGGTTTAGCTTTTGCAATGATTACAAGAATTTTACTTCTTTTATCTCTTTTTTGGGTGATGAAACTTGTAACACCTTTGTTTAGTGTATTGGGCAATGAAATTTCAGGAAGAGATCTAGTTCTTTTACTAGGTGGGCTTTTCTTGATTGTAAAGTCTATTAAAGAAATTAAAGAGCAAATTTCTCATCAAGAAGAAAGTCAAAGTCATTTTAAAGCAAGCAATAAACTTTGGATAGTTGTAGCTGAAATTGCTGTGATTGATATAGTATTTTCACTTGATAGTGTTATTACCGCAGTAGGAATTGCTCAAGATGTAACCATCATGATTATCGCTGTTATTATCGCAGTAGCTGTGATGCTTTTTGCTTCTAAACCTATAGCAGATTTTGTTGAAAAATATCCAAGCATTAAAATTTTAGCCTTAGCTTTTTTGGTGTTAATAGGCGTAGTTTTAGTTGCTGAAAGTTTTGATATTCATATTGATAAGGCATATATTTATACTGCTATGGCTTTTGCTTTAGTGGTGCAAATTTTAAATATTTTAGATCAAAGAAAGGAAAAAAATGGCTAAAGACGCTAATGGAACAGAACTTAACGCAGGTAATAGCGTGAGTGTAATAAAAGATCTTAAGGTTAAAGGCGCAAGTACAACTTTAAAACGTGGAACTACTATAAAAAATATTAAGCTCACTTCTAAAGAAGGTGAAATTGAGTCTAGAGTAGATAAATTTGGCGTTATTGTTTTAAAAACTGAATTTTTAAAGAAAATCTAGGCAAAGAATGTGCGAATCTTACTTGTTTTAAGAGGGAATTATTACGCAGGACAAGAAGAATTTATCAAAAATAATAAACTTCAAAATTATACACTTGATTTAAATGCTTTGCGTCTTTTATCAGGAAGCGTTAAAAATATAGTCAGTGAATATAAAATTTTAAATGTTAAAAATGATGAAGATTTGAGTAAAATTTTACTCAAACTTCTAGAAATGCGTATGCAAAAAGGTGAGTTTTGCATCATAAACGCTTACAATGAAACATTAAAAATTTACAAAGACTTAGCTAAACAATATCGCTATAAAATGTATGTTATTGTTTTTGATAGCTCTTTAAAACAATGTCAAGAAAAAAATCTTTTAGAAGCTAAAAAAAATGGATATATCATCCCTTATGCTCTTTTGGAAAAAACTCAAGATTTACTCAAAAAAAATCCAAAAAAATACCCAATTTTAGACTCGAGCGACTGGAAAAAATGTCTTTACCAAATGCCAAATTTAAGCAAATATAAAAAAATTCATCATATAGGAGATTTACAAGGTTGTTATAGTGTTTTAAAAGAATACATTAAAACAATCAAAGAAGATGAATTTTATATATTTTTGGGAGATTATATCAACAGAGGTATAGAAAATGGCAAAGTAATAAAATTTCTTTTAAAAATTTGCGAAAAAGAAAATGTATGCTTATTAGAAGGAAATCACGAAAGACATCTTATAAAATGGGCTAATGGAGAATTGTCAAATTCCAAAGAATTTAATGAAAATACTTTAAAGGACTTTAGAAAAGAAAAACTTACTCCAAGAGATGCTAGAAAACTCTATCCTCATCTAAAAGAATGTTTATACTACAAATTCCAAAATAAATTCATATTTTGTTCACATGGAGGAGTAAATTTTATACCCTCCAAACCTGAAAAAATAAGTTTTATACCAAGCCATGATTTTATTTATGGTGTAGGTGGATATGAAGACAGTCAAAAAGTAGCAAATCAATTTTGTAATTTCACCTCGGACAATCTTTATCAAATCTTTGGACACAGAAATAAAGAAAAACTTCCTATGAAAATAGCCAAAAGAGTATTTTTATGCGAGGGTAAAATAGATGGTGGTGGATATTTACGCGTAGTTACACTAGATAAAAAAGGTTTTGAGTGTATAGAAATTAAAAACCAAATTTACAAAAAGAAATAAGCCTAAAGAGGCTTATTCTTCATCTTTATTTGTTTTTTTAACCACCTTAACACGCTCTATAGAATTCCCGTCCATTTTTTTAACTTCATAGTAACAAAGTTCATCTTCAATGCGATCTCCTACCATAGGCAAGCGTCCTAAAAGATTAAATACATATCCACCTATAGTAACTTGTTCTAAATCCTCATCATAGTTTATTGCAAGCATTTCTTCAACAGTTTCTATATCGCATCGTCCTTGAAATTCATAGATATTTTCAGCAAGTTTTTTATAGCTGTCTTCTTCATGCTCGCTTTTAATTTCGCCAATAATTTCTTCCATGATATCTTCCATGGTTAAAATTCCAGCAGTTCCACCATACTCATCAACTACTAATGCAGTATGAGAGCGTTCTTTATTCATCATTACAAGTACTTTTGAAATACTGATATTTTCAGGAACCAAAATCAAAGGTTTAACAAAAGTATCTAAATTTTGACTTTTATGGCTTAATTCATTTTGTATTATATCTCGTATGTGTATCATCCCTAAAATAGTATCTTTAGAACCGTCAATATAAGGAAAGCGAGTATGTTTATATTCACAAATGATTTGCATATTTTCTTCGTAACTTTTTTGTTTATTTAGACAAATCATATCTTTTCTAGGAGTCATAATCTCTTTAGCAACAGTATCTGAAAAATCAACAGCATTGCGTATGATCTCTGTTTCAAATTCATCTAAAACTCCACCTTTTTGACTCTCACTTGCTATGATTTTAATTTCTTCTTCGCTATGAGTTAGCTCGCTTTCTTTAGCAGGTTTTATTCCAAAAAGTTTCAAACTTATAGCTGCTAAAAAATCGAAAATTTTAATACAAGGCAAAAAGAGTATCCAAAACCAATGAAGAGGTCTAGCTATAAATAAAACCGCTTTATCTGCAACTGCAATAGCTATACTTTTTGGCACAAGTTCTCCTAAAACCACATGTAAAAGAGTAATAATACTAAAAGCAATAATAAAAGCTATAGTATGGATAATAACAGTGCTAAAACCAAGATTAATAAGCGGAATTTCTAGCATTTTTGCAATAGCAGGCTCACCTATCCAACCAAGAGCTAGAGAACTTAAAGTGATTCCTAATTGACAAGCACTAAGATAAGTATCAAGTCTTGAAGTAACCTCCAAAGCTTTCTTGGCACCAGCTTTTTTTTCTTTTACCATCTCTTCAAGCTTGGAACGACGTACTTTAACAATACTAAATTCAGACAAAACAAAAAAACCATTTAAAAACACTAGAGCAAGTGCAACAACAACCATAAGTATAGAATATCCTGCATCAAAAGATGCTGTAGAAGTTTGGTTTAAATCCAAAACCTGACTGGGGTCCAATGAAGCTCCTTAAGAAATAAAATATTATTAAACCTTATTATACACAATTAAAAGTAAATTTAATATTTGAATTTTTTCTTGTATTTTATAAGAAAAAACTAAGACTTATAAGAAATATTTTTCTCAAATTCTTTTAAACGCTTATATATACTTCTAAGTTGAGTGATAGTTGTCCAGTTTGTGATAAAAACACTAAAAGAGCTTCGTACTTGATCAAAAGCATTGTTAATCTGCATTACAATACCAAGTCCTATAGCTCCAGCAAAAAGCCCTGGTGCCATGATTAAAAATGGCACTATAACTATCATTTGCTCAAATAAAATGAGCCAAATATTAAAATATCCATAATGTAAAAAAAGTCTTTTATAGTTAAATTTAAGCCCTGTAAAAAGCTCTATCATAGTCTCATTTTTAGCGTATTCTTTGCGATTATCCTCAGCATAAACAAGCTCTTTTCTAAAAGCTGCTTCAGCTTTTTGATTGTTATATTCAAGTCCAGGAAGTTTAATACCTACAAACCATGACACAACCAAGCCTCCTAAAGAAATCAAAAGTGCAACATAAACAAGCAAACCATCAATATTTTTTAAAAAATAAAAAGAAGAATTTTCGCTTAAATTTGCAAATAAAGCTTTACTCACAACATCACTTAAACTCCATAAAATCGGAATAAATGCTACAAGGGTCATCAAAGCTTTTATAAAACTAAGTCCTAAACTCTCTACGATTTTGGAAAAATTATAAGTATCTTCTTGAATTCTTTGCGAACTTCCTTCTATATTGTCATCTTTATTTTTCCAAAATTTTAAATAAGAAAAAGTCATAGCCTCACGCCACTTAAAAGCATAGACACTAGCAAAATAGATATTAATCGTAGCGATTAAAACATAAGGAATAGCAATAGCCAAAAAAACTAAAATCAAAGCATAAAAATCATTTGCTGAATAATTTGGCTTTTCAATCATAGCCCTAGAGTTGAAAAAATATTCTAATAAATTTTGATAATAATACAATGCGCCTTTATTGATAAAATTAGCTTTTTGGAAATTTTGCTCAGCTCTTTGATTAGCCTCTTGGATTAAAGTGGCATTATTTTCGAAATTAGTTTCTATTTTTTGCGTAGAATTAGAATCCAAAAGTTCTATTTTTGGCTTTTGTAAAACATTGTAAAAATCACTATACCATGAATTTATAGCAACATTAAGACTTGTTTGAATAAAAAGAAAAAATAAGAGTAAAAAAAGTCCTAAATAAGCCCATAAAGCCCATTTTTTACTTTTAAAAAATGAAGAAAACATGCTACCACCTTTTAAAAGAAAAATTTTAATCAACTTTATTTAATCAAGAGTTTATTAAAAATCATAAATTTATCAATATATGTGTCAAAAATAAACCTCTTTATTCTTTAAAGAAATATAAAAATATAAATATTACGTCATATTTACTTTTTAATATTAATATTTCTTATCAAAATATCTAAAAAAGGAATTAATGTCTATGAAAAAAAATAATTTTATTTTTACTATGCGTTGGCTTTGCTTTTGCTTGCTCTGAACATTCTCATACTGATTTTAAAGATCTTAATAAAACCAAGTATAATTCTCAATAAAGGATAAAATATGAAAAAAATCTTCTTTATGTTTTTAACGGCTTTTTCATTGTTAGGTGCTAGCGAGCTTAATATTTACTCAGCAAGACATTATGATGCTGATTTTGAAATCATAAAAAAATTCGAAGAAAAAACAGGCATTAAGGTCAATCATACTCAAGCTAAAGCTTCAGAACTTATTAAAAGGCTTTCTCTTGAAGGAAATAACTCTCCTGCTGATATTTTCATCACAGCTGATATTTCAAATCTTACAGAAGCTAAAAATTTAGGACTTTTATCCCCTGTTTCATCAAAATATTTAGAAGAATTTATACCTGCTCATTTAAGAGATAAGGATAAAGAATGGTTTGCGATTACAAAAAGAGCAAGAATTATTGCTTACAATAAAAACGCAAATATCGACATTAGCAAAATGAAAAATTATGAAGATTTAGCAAAAGCTGAATTTAAAGGAGAAATTGTCATGAGAAGTGCTACAGCTCCTTATAGCAAAACTCTTTTAGCATCTATTATAGCTAATGATGGAAGTAAAGAGGCTAAAGCATGGGCTAAAGGTGTACTTGAGAATCTTGCGACAAACCCAAAGGGTGGGGATAGAGATCAAGCCAGACAAGTATTTGCAGGCAAAGCTAAATTTGCAGTTATGAATACTTATTATATAGGGCTTTTAAAGAATTCTAAAAATCCAAAAGATGTAGAAGTGGGGAATTCTTTGGGTATTATTTTTCCTAATCAAGACAATAGAGGAACGCATATTAACATTAGCGGTATTGCTATGACAAAATCAAGTAAAAATCAAGATGCGGCTAAAAAATTTATGGAATTTATGTTAAGTCCTGAAATTCAAAAAATTCTTACTGATAGTAATTATGAATTTCCTATAAGAAATGATGTAGAATTAAGCCAAACGGTAAAGGATTTTGGAACTTTTAAAGAAGATCAAATTCCTGTGAGTAAGATAGCAGAAAATATTAAAGAAGCTGTTAAAATTTACGATGAAGTCGGTTTTAGATAATGTATAAAACCTTAAAATACTATAAACTCGGGGCAATTTTACTTGCCCTTTTTCTTGCTTTGCCTATTTTTGGTATTTTTGCTGAACTTTTTTATATTTTATTTCAAAATTTTAACACAAGTGATTTAACCCAATTTTCATCTATTAAAGAAAATTTGAGTCATTTTTTTGATTATTTATTTTTAAAATTCATCAAAGATACTTTTATAATTAGCGTGGGAGTATTGTGTTTAAGCTTGATTTTGGGTGTGAGTTCTGCTTATTTGATCGCAAATTATGATTTTTATTTCTGTAAAATTTTAGAAAAATTACTCATTTTACCCTTGGCCATACCTGCTTATATTTTAGCCTTTGTTTATGTGGGAATTATGGATTTTCAAGGATTTTTTCATGAAAATTTTGGCTTTAGGATAGATTTTTTCAATCATTATGGTGTTATTTTTGTTTTGGCTATTTCTTTATATCCTTATATTTATTTATTTGCTAAAACAGCTTTTAAAAGTGAAGCTAAAGAGGCTTATGAAGTAGCTAAAATCATGAAATATTCTGAATTTAGAATTTTTACACGCGTGGCACTTTTGAGTGCAAGACCTGCCATTTTTTCTGGAGCTTTATTGGTTTTAATGGAAACTTTGAGTGATTATGGTGCAAGTGCTTATTTGGGAGTGGATACTTTTTCGGCTGGAATTTTTAAACTCTGGTATGATTTGAATGATTCTTATTCTTCTAGTGTTTTATCGGGTATTTTAATGCTTTTTGTATTTTTGATTATGTATGTGGATTATTATTATAAAAATAAACATCATTATAGTTTTAATCAAAATTTAGCTCTTTTTATCAAAAAAAGAAAATTAAATCCTATTAAACAAATTCTATCCTGTATTTATTGTTTTATGATTGCTTTTGTAGGTTTTATTTTACCTTTTATTTGGCTAGTTTATTGGGGACTAAAAGATCATAAGCTTTTTGAATCGCAATTTTATATTATCAGTTTTCAAACTATAATCTTAGCTTTAATCACTGCTTTAATTACCACTTTTTTAGCTTATTTTTTGATGTTTAGCTCTAGGATAGTTAAAAATCATTTTTTTAATTTATTTATTTTAAAAATAAGTTCTTTGGGTTATTCTATACCTGCTGCTGCTTTAGGGATTAGCATTATAGTGCTTTTTGTATTTTTGGATAAATTTTTTCACATGAGTTTATTGGAAAATTCTTTACTTGTTCTTGTTTTTGCTTATATAATTCGTTTTTTAGCGAGTGCAATTTATTCTTTAGAGGGAGGATATAATAAAATTCATCTAAATATTGATGAAGCAAGTTTAAATTTAAGAACGAGTTATTTTATTTTATTTTTTAAAATTCACGCACCTTTAATGAAACATTTTTTATTTTTGGCTTTTATTATTGTTTTTATTGATACGATTAAAGAACTTCCTTTAAGTAGAATTTTAGCGCCTTTTGGCTTTGAAACTTTAAGTGTTAAAGCTTTCTGGTTTGCAAGTGATGAAAGAATTTATGATGCAGCTTTGCCTTCCTTGTTTATCGTTTTTCTTTCTTTAATGGTTGTTGTTTGGATGGATAAAATCACAAGGAAAGATGATGTTAGAAATTAAAAATTTATCTAAAAATTTTGGAAAAATACAAGCTTTAGAAAATATCAATCTTCATGTCAAAGAAGGAGAATTTTTAAGCATTTTAGGAGGTAGTGGAAGCGGAAAAAGCACGCTTTTAAGGATTATTGCTAAGCTTGAACAAGCTAGTTCTTATGATTTGTTTTCTTGCAAAGGTGAAGTGGCTTTGATGTTTCAAAATTATGCTTTATTTCCTCATTTAAATGTTGAGAAAAACATACTTTTTGCACTTTACGATAAAAAAGATAAAAATCAAATTTTAAATCATTTGCTTAAAAC
Organism: Campylobacter sp. BCW_6889; assembly: GCF_001762535.1. Taxonomy (NCBI): domain Bacteria; kingdom Pseudomonadati; phylum Campylobacterota; class Epsilonproteobacteria; order Campylobacterales; family Campylobacteraceae; genus Campylobacter; species Campylobacter sp. BCW_6889. The sequence goes on from NZ_MJWZ01000065.1 coordinate 62,940, forward strand.
TTTTGAAATTGAAGATTTAAGATATAAAAAAATCGATGAAATTTCAGGAGGGCAAGCGCAAAGAGTGGCTTTTGCTAGAGCTATAGCAAGAGGATGTCAGCTTTTGCTTTTAGATGAACCTTTTTCTAATTTGGATCAAAATTTAAAACAGGATTTAAGAAGAGAATTGAAAAAAATGATAGAAAATCAAGGCATTACGGCTATTATGGTAACTCATGATATTGAAGATGCTTATTGTATGTCTGATCAAATCGCTTTTTTAGAAAAAGGAAAAATTTTAGCTCATGCAAATCCTAAAGAGCTTTATTTTAAGCCCGATTTTAAAAGTGCGCAAATTTTACCTGATTTAAATATCATAGAAGAAAAACTTGATTTAGAAGATGAATTTTTTGCTTGGATAGCTTCAAAAAATTATATTTTTGGTTATGCAGAACTTAAAATAGGAAATCGCTTTGAGGCTAAAATTTTACAAAAAGAATTTTTAGGGGCTTTTTATAGACTTAAGTTAAGATATAAAAATATAGAATTTTTTATGTTATTAAGCTCAAATTATAACTTAGAAGAAAAAATAAATTTTGATATTATCAATTTTTAGTTAAAATTCCTAAAAATCTTTTAAGGACAAATTTCATGAAAAATCTTTTAATCATAGGCGCAGGTGGAGTAAGTCGTGTGGCTACTGTAAAATGCGCAATGAATTCTGATACTTTTAGCAAAATCACTTTAGCTAGTAGAACAAAAAGCAAATGTGATGAAATCGCTGCTTTTATCAAAGAGCGTTTAGGGGTTCAAATCGAAACAGCGCAAATTGATGCTGATGATAGCAATGCGGTTGTAGAACTTATCAAGAAAACAGGAGCACAAATTTTACTCAATGTTGCTTTGCCTTATCAAGATTTGAGTTTAATGGATGCTTGTATAAAAGCAAGGATTGATTATGTAGATACGGCAAATTATGAACATCCTGATTTAGCTAAATTTGAATACAAAGAGCAATGGGCAAGAAATGATGAGTTTAAACAAGCAGAAATTTTAGGACTTTTAGGAAGTGGATTTGATCCTGGTGTAACTAATGTTTTTTGTGCTTATGCACAGCAAAATTTATTTGATGAAATTTCTTATATAGATATTTTAGATTGCAATGCAGGTGATCATGGCTATGCTTTTGCGACGAATTTTAACCCTGAAATCAATCTGCGTGAGGTTTCTGCTAAAGGGCGTTATTGGGAAAATGGCAAGTGGATAGAAACAGAGCCGATGGAAATAAAAATACAGTGGGATTATCCAGAAGTAGGTGTGAAAGATAGCTATTTGCTTTATCATGAAGAACTTGAAAGCTTGGTAAAAAATATCAAAGGTTTAAAAAGAATACGCTTTTTTATGACCTTTGGACAAAGTTATTTAACTCACATGAAATGTCTCGAAAATGTTGGAATGCTAGGGATTAAACCTGTGATGCACCAAGGAAAAGAAATCATTCCTATAGAATTTTTAAAAACCTTGCTTCCCGATCCTGCGAGTTTGGGGCCACGTACTAAAGGTTATACCAATATAGGTTGCGTAATTCGTGGTAAAAAAGATGGAAAAGATAAGCAAGTTTATATTTATAATGTTTGTAATCATGAAGAATGCTACAAAGAAACTGGCGCACAAGCTGTAAGCTATACTACAGGTGTTCCTGCTATGATAGGCACGAAATTAGTCGCTAAAGGAATTTGGCAAGGAAAAGGCGTATTTAATATGGAAGAATTTGACTCTAAGCCTTTTATGGAAGAGCTGAATTCTCAAGGACTTCCTTGGAAGATTATCGAAATGACTCCAAGTTTAGGAGAGTAAGTGCTTTAGCACTTACTTTTGTCCTATATAAATAAAGTGCTCCACACTGCCTTCAAAATTATACAGATTAATTAATTCATAATCTCCCCAAAATAAAGGTTTAAAAGGCTTAAAATCTTCTTTTAATTCTTCTATGTCTTTAGTAAAGCGTATATATGAAGAACCGCTCAATCTACCACTTGGACATCCTTTTACTTCACGTAATCCATTATCCATAAGTTCTCCTCTTTCATACATACTATAGCCTTTATCACTCATCATAGTTGCAAATATAATAGCTCCTTCATTGCATAATTCATAAAATTCTTGCACAGCTTCTTTAAAAGCTTGCTTTGTAAGATAATATAAGCTTTGATTTGCAAATATAAAATCCATTTTTGTATTGAAGAGTTTTTTAAAGCTAGAATTAGGAGATATGATGTGAAAATTTTTAGAATCTAAGCAAGGATCTTTTTCCCAAAACTTTTTTAAACTAGGAACTATATCAATACCATAAGGCTCTATACCCCCCCCCCGTTATATTTTTAAAATACTTAGAATGCACTCCATTTCCACAACCAAAATCAAGTAATTTTCCACTTGTTTTACTTAGTTTGTATTTTAAGATTCTCTCGTAAAATCTTATAACATGACCATCAGGATATTGAAGTCCATAACCTTCTTTGTCATATTTTTGAGTATATGCAGATAAGGAATTATCCATTTTTTGCTCCTTTTCGTATAGAATTTTGACATTAAGCCAAAATTCATTCTAACACAAAAAGGATTAAAATTATTTTACAGGGTGAAGTTCATTTGCATAAAAACTAACTGATCCCATACCTTCTTTTAAAGCCCATTCATAAGCTTTTGCAACAAATTCCCAATTGATATGAGCATAGAATTTCTCTAAATAAGCAGGGCGTGCATTACGATGATCTACATAATAAGCATGTTCCCAAACATCTACAACAAGTAAAGGAACTTTATCTTCAGTAATCGGTGTAGCTGCGTTTGAAGTGCCTACAAATTCTAGTTTTTGATTTTTAGTATTATAAACTAACCAAAACCATCCTGAACCAAAAACTCCTGTAGCACCTTTGATGAATTCAGCTTTGAAATTTTCTAAAGATCCAAATTCTTTTTCTAGTGCCGCTTGTAAATTAGCATCTATACTTTGACATGAACCGCCACAACCACAGCCTGTACTTGGCTTAATGCAATCAAAATAAAAATCATGATTATAAACTTGAGCTGCGTTATTAAATACGCCCCCATTTGAAGTTTTGATAATACTTACAAGATCTTTACCTGCAAATTCAGTATCTTTAATAAGATTATTTAGATTTGTAACATAAGTATTGTGATGTTTTCCATGATGATAGCTAAAAGTTTCAGCACTCAAAAAATCACCAAAAGCATTGGTATCATAAGGTAATTTTCTTAATTCAAACATAATTTCTCCTTTATTTTTAGTTTGATATTGAAAATATTACCATAATAATATTAAAAAGAGTAAAAATATCTTAAAAGCTTAGTGGGTAAAATTTCTATTTATTTAATCTAAAATAAAATAAGATATATTTATAATATATTTTAATAATAATTTAAATGTATATAAAAAATTATATTTTTTTGAAATATTTTTACAAAAAATATCTATTTGTTGGTTTTTAATAATTACAATTAATTTGCAACTAAAAATTATTCATAAGGAGGAAAATATGAAAAAAGTTGTACTAATCTCAGCATTACTAGGTGCTCTCGTAGCTAATGTTTTTGCAGCTAATACTCCAAGCGATGTGAATCAAACACATACAAAAGCTCATCATTCAAAAGCTAAAGCTGATAAAAAACATGAAGCTAAAACTCACAAAAAAACAAAAGAGCAAACACCAGCTCAATAATGCCCAGCCTTGATATAAGTCTATAATAGACTTATATCAAAAGCTATCCGTATTCTACAAAATAAATTATTAATATTTATTAAATTTTAATAGAAAAATGAAAAAATAGTTATTTTAAAAGAAAAATTAAAAAGTGGTGACCCATACGAGACTCGAACTCGTGTTACCGCCGTGAAAGGGCGATGTCCTAACCGCTAGACGAATGGGCCACTTTTAAGGAGTAAAAAATAAAAATGAAATTGAATTATATATATTTATTTCTTAAAATTTAATTAAATATATCAAAATTATGTGATTTTTATCTTTGTTTGATTATAATTTCATCTTCAATTTTTTATAAAATTTTAGGATTTATTATGGATTTTTATAGTCTTATTTTTTTATCCTGTGCTTTAGGAATGGATGCTTTTGCTGTATCACTATGCAAAGGTTTTAGTGTTAAAAAACTACATTTAAAACATTATCTTATTGTTGGAATTTATTTTGGTGGATTTCAAGCCTTGATGCCAACTATTGGTTATTTTATAGGTATAACTTTTGCATCTTTTATTGCGAGTATTGATCATTGGATAGCTTTTATTTTACTTTCTTTAATAGGATTAAAAATGATCAAAGAGTCATTGGAAAATGAAAATTGCGATAGTAATGCCAACCAATTTGGCTTTAAAACCATGCTAGCTTTAGCAATTGCTACGAGTATCGATGCACTAGCAGTTGGTGTGAGTTTTGCATTTTTAAATGTAAATTTATTATTAGCCATATTTTTAATAGGTATTATTACCTTCATTTTATGTATCATTGCTCTAAAAATAGGAAATAAATTTGGAATTTATCTTAAAAATAAAGCTGAACTTTTAGGCGGATGGGTTTTAATTATATTAGGAGTAAAAATTCTAGTAGAACATTTATTTTTCGATTGAAAATTTCATTCTTAAAGTAGCTAAAGCTTTATCAAATTCCAAGGCTTTACTTTGAAATTTTTTATTAAAAGTTCTTTGTCTTTTGGCAAGTTGCGTAGTATGTATCGTGATTAAATTTTCAAGCTCTTTAAAGGAAATTTCTCCATCTAAATATTCTTTACACTCTTTCAAACCTATAGAATTTAATGCTTTAAGCTTATGATCAAATTTAGAAAAAAGAATTTTTGCTTCATCTAAAAGTCCATTATCAAGCATTTCTTTTGTTCTAGTTTGAATACGTTTTTTTAAAATTTCTTTATCCCACTCAAGCTCATAAATTTCTATATCTTTAAGCACCCCAGTTTTTTGTGTTCTTTTTAAAAATTCACTAGGAATTTCTCTTGTTTGCTCATAAATACCCAGCCATTTTTTTAATCTATAAGTATCATTTTTTTCTATTTTATAGTTTGGATCAATATTTAATAAAAGAGCATAAATTTCATCATTATTTAAAGAACTCTTTGACTCTAAGGTTTTTTCACTCAAACCATCTATCATAGTTTTTAAATAAAATCCAGTTCCACCTACTATAATTAGAGGTAAATTTCTAGCTAAAGCAAATTCTTTTGCTTTTTGATATTCTCTTATGAATAGCTCAACATTAAAATGTTCATTCACACTCAATAAATTTACCCCAAAGTATTTTATACTCGCAAGATCATCTTGTGAAGGCTTGGCACTTGCTATATTAATTTCTTTATAAACACAAAGACTATCAAGACTTAAAACAACAGCATCAAATTCTCTTGCTAAAGTATTAGCTATGTATGTTTTTCCACTCGCGGTTGTTCCTATTAATGCTATTTCAAAAAACATTTTAATATTTATCCTAAAATTTATAAAAATTTTAGTAAAATCATAGCAAAAAATATTTTAAAGTAGAAAAATGAACACATTCTGGATAAAATTTAAAGATATTTTAGAACTTGTAGTATTTAAGCATTCTATTTTTGCTTTGCCTTTTTTATTTTCCTCTATGATTGTAGCATCAAAACTTGCAAATGACACTGCTTGGTTTGGTTTTAAGGCATTGATTTTAGGCATTATTTGTGCGGTAAGTGCAAGAAATTTTGCCATGGCTACAAATCGTTTAATGGATGAAGATATAGATAAGGATAATCCTCGTTGTGCAAATCGTCCTAATGTCAGTGGAAAAATAGGTAGAAAAAGCGTATGGATTTTTATTATTATTAATGCACTTATTTTTATATTATGTTCTTATTTTATTAATACCTTGGCTTTTTATTTGTCTTTTCCTGTGCTTTTTGTATTGGCTATTTATTCAGCTTTTAAACGCTTTAGTTCTTTAGCGCATTTAGTTTTAGGATTTTGTTTAGGACTTGCGCCTATTGCAGGAAGCGTTATAATTATGGGTGAAATTCACATTTATAGCGTTATTTTATGTTTAGGTGTAACTTTTTGGACAGCTGGGTTTGATCTGCTTTATTCTTTACAAGATATGGAGTATGATAAAAAAATAGGACTTCACTCTATCCCTACTAAATTTGGCTCAAAGGCTACTTTATTTATATCAGCTTTTTGCCATATTTTAGCGGTATTATTTTGGCTTCTTTTTGTGTGGGAAGTTTGGGGTGTAGCACTTGGAAAAATAGCACTTACTGGGGTAATTATAAGCGGTATTATTTTAGCCTTGGAACATAAAATTGTTCACAAGAATTTTGCTCATATTGATAGAGCATTTTTTACTCTAAATGGTTATTTAAGTATTATCTTTTTTATTTTTATTTGGATTGATTTATTATGGAATTAACACTTTTTAAAGCAGGATTTGAAGCTCATTTAGAATGTTGTAAAATAGAAAATAACCGTTTTCTTGGAGAATACCTAAAACTTGGAGCAATTTCTCAAATTTTAAAATGGAAAAAACTTGCTTTACGCATTGATTTTGACGAGGGTGAAAAAATTATTTTTGATCTTCTTTTAAGTCTAAAAGAAGATATTTTAAGGCTTGAAAATTCTTTAGATAAAAATAAAGAACTTATACCGCTTAAGCAAAAAGGGGTAGTAGAATCTTTGAATTTTGAATATCTAAATTTTTTGGATACTATTTTAGAAGAAGATAAAGAATATTATTTAAGATTTGATTTAAATAATCAAAAAATAGCTATTTTTATCAAAGCTCAAAGTCAAACATTGGCAAAAATTATCAAAATTAAGCCCGAAGACAAAATGGCTTTTGATGCTTTTGTTGTTGAAATTCAAAGAAATATGATAAGAAATAAGAAAGGCCAAGAATGAGTGATGATGTACTTTATTTAGTTTTTATAATTGTGCTTTTAATTGCAATGCTAGCCTATATGAATATCAAAGAAAGAGAAAATAATGCAAAAATAGCAAAACTTCAAAATGTGATAGAAGATATTACCAAAGAACTTCATTATTTTCGTAAAGAATTAGGGGTTAAAGATGATAGCGAAGAGGATGAAGACTATAAAATCTCTCTTTTAAAAGAAGAAATTATGATTGAACTTGATAAACAAATCAGTTCAAAAATCACTCCTGTTTTAAGAACACTAAAAACTATGGAACATATCATAGAAGATTTTCAAAATGAACAACAAAATCGTCTTTTAAATTTGGAACAAAAAGCACAAAGCATGGCTAAACTTACACCAAATTACGATACAGAAGAACAAAAAATAGAAAATCTTTTCAAAGAAGGAAAAAGCATAGAACAAATCGCTAAAGATTTACGCATTGGCACTGGAAATGTAGAACTTGTCTTAAAATTTAAGAAATTAATAAAATAGAATGGAAAATAAATGCTTATAGATCAATTCGGTAGAAAAATAAATTATCTTAGAATTTCAGTTACACAAAGATGTAACTTTCGCTGCCTTTATTGTATGCCAAAAATTCCTTTCGATTATCAGCCAAAAGAAAATTTATTAAGCTTCGAAGAACTTTTTTTATTTATCAAAGCAGCTATAGACGAAGGAATTGAAAAAATCCGTATAACAGGTGGGGAACCTTTATTAAGAAAAGATTTAAGTATTTTTATAAAAATGATTAGCGATTATAAAAGCGATATTGACCTTGCTATAACTACAAATGGATTTTTACTAAAAGACTTTGCTAAAGACTTAAAAAATGCTGGACTTAAACGACTTAATATTTCACTTGATACTCTAGATCACAAAAAAGCAAAAACTCTTGCGCAAAAAGATGTATTAGATAGTGTTTTATCTGGAATTGATGAAGCTTTAAATCTAGATTTGAAAGTAAAACTTAATACTGTAGCTCTTAAAAATTTAAACGATGATGAACTGATATCTCTTTTGGAATTTGCAAAATCAAAAAAAGCTCAAATTCGCTTTATAGAATTTATGGAAAATACTCATGCTTATGGTAAATTACAAGGATTAAAAAGAGATGAAATTATACAAATTTTGAGTCAAAAATATCAAATTCAACTTATAAAAAAAGATGAAAAAGCACCTGTGAGTATTTACAAGGCAGATGATTATGAATTCGGAATTATAGATCCTCATAGCCATGAATTTTGCGATTCTTGCAATCGTATACGCTTAAGTGCTGAAGGCTTGTTAATACCTTGCCTTTATTTTGATGAAGCATTAAGTATAAAAGAAGCGGTTCGAAAAGGTGATATTAAAGCCGCTGTAGAAATATTACAAGAAGTATTAAGAAATAAACCAGAAAAAAATAAATGGAGTGTTGTTGATAATAAAACCTCATCTCGTGCTTTTTATCAAACTGGAGGTTAATTTTGCAACTTGTTGAAAGTTTCTTAAGTATTCAAGGAGAAGGTAAATATAATGGAAAATTAGCTATTTTTATGCGTTTTGCTGGCTGTAATTTCAACTGTTTAGGTTTTAATGTAAAAATATCAAAAAACAATAAAACTCTCATCGGATGTGACACGATAAGAGCTGTTTTCACAAAAGATTTTAAAGAAAGTTATGAAACTTTAAATGCTAATGAACTTTTAAAAAGAGTGATAAAATTAAAACAAGGCTTTAATCCTATAGTTGTTATCACAGGTGGAGAGCCATTAATCCATTATGAAAATCCTGAATTTATAGAATTTATCCAAATGTTATTAAAAAATAAATTCGAAATACACTTTGAAAGCAATGGAAGCATAGAAATTGATTTTGATAGATATCCTTTTTACAAAGAATGTATTTTTGCTTTAAGCGTTAAACTCCAAAATAGCGGGATAAAAAAAGATAAACGATTAAATTTTAAAGCTTTAAAAGCATTTAAAAATTACGCAAAAGATAGTTTTTATAAATTTGTTTTAGATGCCAATACCCTTGATAATTCATTTTTAGAAATCAATGAAATTCTAAAAGAAGCTCCAAATCAAATTTTTTGTATGCCTATGGGTGAAAATGAGCAAAATCTTAAAAAAAATGCTCAAAAAATTGCTGAATTTTGTATTAAGAATGGTTATAATTACTCTGATAGAATTCATATTCGTCTTTGGAACAATAAAGAGGGTGTATGATTATAAGAAAATTATTTGAATTTGAAAACGCACACATTGTTAGATTTTGTTCTTCTAAACGTTGCAAAAGTAGCATTCATGGACATTCTTACAAAGTTGAAGTTTTACTTGAAAGCAAATATTTAGATAATGCTGGAATGGTCTATGATTTTGGACTTTTAAAAACCTATATACGCCAAATTATTGATAGTTTTGATCATGCTATCACTCTTTTTAAATATGATGACGCAAAATATTTAGAAGAAATGAAAAAATATTCAAGTCGTTGGATTTGCCTGCCTGTTAATGTAAGTGCTGAAAATTTTTGTCGTGTATTTTTCATACTTATAGATGCTTTATTAAAACAAACAAAAATGGTAAATGGAGAACAAGGAGTGACTTTACAAAGCATCATTGTTCATGAAACAAGAACAGGCTATGCACAAGGTTTTAGAGAAGATGCCTATAGTGAGCTAATGCCAAAAATTTCACTTCAAGACATAGAATTTTCCAATGGCATTAAAGCAGAATGGAATGATATAGATTTTTATAACAAATTAAAAAATGAAGAAATTTTTATAAATCCAAAGGAGATTTAATGCAAAAAGCTAAAATTTTAATTGCCTTAAGTTTTTTTTTATTAGTTTTATCTGCCTGTTCTAATGATGAAAAAAATATTTCCAAGACTCAAAATACAGATCAAGAAGTAGTTCAAATAGAACAAAACGATGAAAAAACAGAATTAAGTGACTCCAACCTGCCTTTACCTGTAGATGATGAAGCACAAAGTTCAGATGATGAACATGAAGCCAATCCTAGTATTATCAACTCTTTATATAAACAAAAATGCGCCACTTGTCATGGAGAAAAAGGGGAATTAAAACCCAAAAACAGCACAGCCATTAAAACCTTGGGCAATAAAATTTTTATACAAAAAATAAAAACGATAAAAGATAAAAACCATAGTTTTTTAAGCGATGAACAAATTCAAAATTTAGCTGATTTTATAAACAAAGGAAAATAATGGATCAAAGTTACGAATTCTTTTTAGCTTTACATCTTTATAGTCTTTATGCGAGCGGTTTTTTAATGCTTTTTTATCTTATACTAACACAAGGAAATTTTAAAACCGAATTCATTTTTATTCGCAGAATACGATTATTTTTACCAATTTATTATTTATTTTTAGCTTTGATTATTTTTACAGGTTGTTTGTTATCAGCAATGAAACAATTTCAAATGAATGTCAATATCTGGGTAATGATTTTTTCTTGGATCTTAATTTTTGCCTTAGCAATTTTTCACTTTGTTTGTTTTAAAAAAGCAAGAAGATTTAGAAAATATGCCACTTTTAGATGGATTAGTTGTTTGATTTTACCTTTTGAAATTTTTTTATTGTTTTTGCCTTTTTTAATAGAAAGATATCTATAAAATGCAATTTTTGTATAACAAGCAAGCTGGAGAAGAGTTTATACAACTTCAAGGTGAAAACTTTAACCATTTAAAAGTAAGAAGAGTAAAGGAAAATTCGGAGCTAAATCTTAGAAATTTACAAGATAATTTTCTTTACAACTATACAATCACAAATTTAACAAGAAATTCTTGCACTTTAAAATTTTTAAACAAAAAATCACAAAATATAAAACAAAGTGAATTAAACTTAGCCTTAGCCATTATAGATATTAAAATTTTAGAAAAAACTCTACCTTTCTTAAATGAACTTGGAGTAAAAAAGTTACATTTGGTTTTTACAAATTTTTCACAAAGAAATTTTAAAATCGATTTAGAAAGATTTGAAAAAATCATTATTTCTTCTTGTGAACAATGCGGTAGAAATACTAAAATGGATTTAATTATCCATCAAAGCACTCAAGAATTTGTTCAAAAATTTCCAAATGCAATTATGGTTGATTTTCAAGGAGAACAACAAAGTCATTTCGATGAAAAAGAATTATATTTTATAGGTCCTGAAGGTGGATTTAACAATGATGAGAGATTATTGTTTAACCGGAAAATCTCTCTTAAAAGCTCTAATATTCTAAAAAGTCAAACAGCTATTATAGCTATAGCTTCAAAAATTTTGCTTTAACTTTTCTTAAATTAATCTCTTTTTTATGTTAAATAATTTATAATCACGGCTTATTGTTTTAATTTTTAAGGAAAACTAATGAAAAAAGAAATTCACCCAGAATACGTAGAATGCAAAGTAAGTTGTGCTTGTGGAAATACTTTTACAACAAAGTCAAACAAAGCAGAATTAAAAGTAGATATTTGTTCAAATTGCCATCCTTTTTTTACAGGTAGTGAAAAAATTGTAGATGCTGCAGGTCGTGTAGAGAAATTTAAGAAAAAATACGCAATGCAATAATTATGCTTTATTTTATTCCTACTCCCATAGGAAATTTAAGCGATATTTCTTTTAGAGCCTTAGAACTTTTAAAGACTTGCAATCTTGTGTTTTGCGAAGATACGAGAATAAGTAAGTCTTTAATTTCGTTATTAAATGCGAAATTTCACACTGATATTCATATTTCTAAATTTATAGCCTTACACTCCCATAATGAAAAAGAGGTTTTAGCAAGTATTGATTTAAAAATATTTGAAAAAAATGTAGCTTATTTAAGCGATGCAGGAATGCCAGGGATTAGTGACCCTGGCAAGGCTTTGGTAGAATTTGCACAAGAAAATAATATCGCCTATGAAATTTTACCAGGTGCAAATGCAGCCTTAGTTGCTCTTGTAAGCTCGGCATTTTGTCAAAAAGAATTTATCTTTATCGGTTTTTTAGCCAATAAAGGCAAAGAAAGACAAAAAGATATAGAAAAAATTTTAAACTTTCCTTATCCAAGTATTATTTACGAATCCCCCAAGCGTATTTTATCTTTGATAGAACAAATTATGATTCTAGACAGCCAAAGAGAAATTTTTTTGATTAAAGAAATCAGTAAAAAATTTGAAAATAAATTTAAAGGCAATGCTAAAGAGCTTTTTGAAATTTTAAAAAAGTCTAATTTAAACGGTGAATGGGTTGTAGTACTGCAATCAAAAGAGCAAAATTTTTTGCAAAATACTCTTTGTGAAAAAGATATTATGGATTTAGAGCTGTCTTTAAAAGCAAAAGCAAAATTATTATCAAAGATCAATGGAAAAAATGCAAAAGAAATTTATCAAAAACTGCTTTTAAGTCAAGATTAGGTAAAATTTTAATATGATAGTTTATGGGAAGCAAATATTTTTTTATATTTTAGAATATCATAAAGACTATATCAATGAGCTTTATTTAGCAAAAGAATGTGATAAAACTACTTTTTCCAAAATCGCAAAATCAGGTTTTAAAATCAAAAAACTTGATTTTAAAACTGCTCAAGCTTATGCTAAAGGTGGAAATCATCAAGGTTTTTTGCTAGATATTAAAGAAAGTTCTTTTGCGAATTTAAATGAGATCAAAAAAAATGATTTTATTGTTATGCTTTATGGAATTAGCGATGTAGGAAATATAGGGGCTATCACGCGTACAGCTTATGCTTTAGGGGTTGGGGCTTTAATTTTTATTGGTGAAAAATTAGCCATGGAAGGAGTAATTCGCACAAGCAGCGGAGCGGCTCTTGATTTACCTATTGTGATAAGCAACGATGCTTTAAGTGTAATAAATGAACTAAAACAAGTGGGTTTTTATTTTTATGCGAGCGATGGCTCGGGAAAAGAAATTCACAGTGTAAAAATAAGCAATGGTAAAAAAGTTTTAGTTTTGGGTAGTGAGGGTTTTGGTTTAAGCTCTAAAATTGTAAAAAAATGCGATGAATGTGTGGGCATTGCGATGAAAAATAATTTTGATAGTCTTAATGTCAGCGCTGCTTTTGCAATACTTTGTGATAGGATGTTAAATGCTTAATTGGAAAAAAATACAAGAATTAAATTTAAAAGAAGTTGCAGCAAAAACGCAAATTGAACTTGATTTTCTTGAAGCTTTAGCAGAAAAGAATTTTGTTGTTTTAAGTCGTTTTAATGTTAAAGGTTTTGTTAAAATTTTAAGCAGAGAATACGAACTCGACTTTAGTGATTTTAATGAAGAGTATGAAGCTTATCTTAACGAAAACAATCCTACTCCACAAACAAAATCAAAAATGATAACCCCAAAACTAGATGCTTATAGTCAAAAATCCTCTAATGCTTGGCCTTTTTTGATTGTTCTTATTGTTTTAGTGATTATAGGAAGTGGAATTTATTATTTTGATACACTTAAAACTTTTTTCAAAGATGAACAAAATAATACTAGCACAACAGTTATAGATATCATAGGACAAGCACAAGAAAATTTAAAATCTTTAGGTGGAAATAATGTTGTTGTTATAGACAACAATAAAGCACAAGAAACAAATCAAACAGAGAGCGTTTTACCAAGCCAAAACATCTCGTTACAAGAAAATGATAAAAACATAAGCATAGAAAATAATATCAGTGAAAATAACACAACCTTACTCGATGAAGAAAAAAATACCCAAATCCAAGAAGACATAAATACACCAAAAACTGATTCTTTAAAAGAAGCACATTTTAAAACCTCTACCAAGATTTGGATAGGTTTGATAGATTTAAAAAGCCTTAAAAAAACAAGCTTTATTAAAGAAAAAGATTTTAATATTTCTTTAGATAAAGATCAGTTAATTTTAACAGGAGCTGCAGCTTTAACAATATTTGATCAAGAAAATAAAGAACAAAAATTTCCTGCAGGAATTTCAAAACGTTTCTTGATTAAAGACGGAAAAATTACAAGTATTTCAGCTACTGAATTTGCAAAATTAAATAAAGGTAAAGAATGGTAAAAAAAATTATTATTCTTACTCTTTATGTCAATATATCTTTTGCAATCTCAAGTCTTGATTTGGCAAAAAATTTAGTAAACAATCCTAGTAAAAATTCTCAACTAGAATTATTATTTTCAAATAATTCTTACATAGATAATAATGGAAATTGTGATATTGCAAAAATATCTCAAATATTAAAAACCAATTCTTTAATTGCCTTAACACTATCAAATCCTCAAAGTCTAAGACTAAATTTTAAAGCAAAAGCTGATGAAGTTATGTTTTTTAAAATTTTATCCGATGTTTTAACAGATGCTGGATATATATATTTTATCCCTACAGATTTGATTTTAAGAGAAGGAAATATTGACTATACCATACAAGTAGAATCCCAATATATTTTAGATCCTGGAACGCTTTACAATCTCTTAAAAGAAAATTCTGTCTATATAGATAATATTAAGCGTATTGGGGCATATGATTATGAATATGATTTAAATTTTTCCAATGCTGTATTAAAAACCAATACAAATGTTAATTTAAATACTCCAAAATCATTAGAAAAACCCCTTAAAGACTATGTGCTTGATTTAAAAAATGCTACAAATTTGATTATTGATGCAAATGATTTAGACAATTGGTTTCCTAAAATCTTCTTTTTAGATAAAAATCTAAATCTAATTAAAGCAGTAAAAAGTGAAAATAAAAATAATCATTTTTCAGAACTTATTCCAAATGGTGCTATATATGCTATTGTAAGCGATATGTATAGTTTAGATAATATACGCAGGGGTTTAAAAATCACACTTAAAAAATAAAGGATTAAGAAATGTTTGATGAAATCCGTTTTAATACCATAGAAAGACTTCCAAATTATGTTTTCGCAGAAGTAAATGCGATAAAAATGGCAGCAAGACGTGCTGGAGAGGATATCATCGACTTTTCAATGGGAAATCCCGATGGTAAAACTCCACAACACATTATAGATAAACTTTGTGAAAGCGCTAACAAAGATAAAACCTCGGGATATTCTACATCCATGGGGATTTATAAACTTCGCTTAGCAATTTGTAATTGGTATAAAAGAAAATATAATGTCAATCTAGATCCTGAAAATGAAGTTGTAGCTACCATGGGTTCAAAAGAGGGTTTTGTAAATCTTGCAAGAGCGATTATAAATCCTGGAGATGTTGCTATTGTGCCAACTCCTGCTTATCCTATACATACTCAAGCTTTTATTATAGCAGGAGGCAATGTAGCAAAAATGCCTTTAGCTTATAATGAAAAATTTGAGCTTGATGAAAATCAATTTTTTGAAAATTTACATAAAACTTTAAATGAAAGCATCCCGCGTCCAAAATATGTCGTTGTTAATTTCCCGCATAATCCAACAACAGTAACTTGTGAGAAAAGTTTTTATGAAAGATTGATAGCAACGGCAAAAAAAGAAAGATTTTATATTATTTCAGATATTGCATATGCAGATTTAACTTATGATGACTATAAAACTCCTTCTATTTTGGAAATTGAAGGTGCAAAAGATGTAGCGGTAGAAACTTACACTCTTTCAAAATCTTACAATATGGCAGGCTGGCGTGTAGGTTTTGTAGTAGGAAATAAACGCTTAGTCAGTGCGCTTAAAAAAATAAAATCTTGGTTTGATTATGGTATGTATACACCTATTCAAGTATCAGCTACCATAGCTTTAGATGGAGATCAAACTTGTGTGGATGAAATCCGTGCAACTTATGATAAAAGAATGCGCATTTTACTTGAAGCTTTTGAAAACGCAGGCTGGAAACTTCAAAAACCAAGAGCAAGTATGTTTGTTTGGGCAAAACTCCCTGAAAGCAAAAGACATTTAAAAAGTTTAGAATTTTCAAAGCAACTTTTACAACGTGCTAGTGTTGCAGTAAGTCCTGGGGTAGGTTTTGGCGAAGCAGGTGATGAGTATGTAAGAATTGCTTTAATTGAAAATGAAAATCGCATACGCCAAGCTGCACGCAATATCAAAAAATATTTAAAAGAGTAAGTTATGAAAGTAGCAATTCTTGGTTATGGCACTGTTGGAAGTGCAGTGGTTAAATTTCTTTTAGAAAACAATAAACTTATTCGTGCGAGATGTGGGCAAAGCATAACTCCTGTGATCGCTCTTGCTAGAAGTCCTAAAAAAAACGCTTTAATTCCAATTACTCATAGCGTTGAAGAAATTTTAAATGCTGATGTAGATGTTTTTGTAGAGTTAATGGGTGGAGTGGATGAAGCTTTTAAAATAGTGAGTGAAATTTTAAAAAAGAAAAAAGCTGTTGTTACTGCAAATAAAGCTATGCTTGCTTATCATCGTTATGAACTTGAAAATTTGGCTAAAAATTTAGCCTTTGGTTATGAAGCAAGTGTGGCTGGGGGAATTCCTATTATAAAGGTTTTAAAAGAAGGTTTAAGTGCAAATAATATTTTGGCTATAAAAGGGATTTTAAATGGTACGAGTAATTATATTTTAAGTTCTATGAGTCAAAAAAATATGAGTTTTAAACAAGCCTTACAAATAGCTCAAAATTTAGGCTATGCAGAAGCTGATCCAACTTTTGACATAGAAGGACAAGATGCAGCTCATAAACTGCTTGTTTTATCAAGTATCGCTTATAATCTTAAAGCTAAACCTGAAGATATTTTGATCGAGGGTATTAGCGAAATTGCGCCTGAAGACATGTATTTTGCTAATGAGTTTGAATTTACCATAAAACTTTTAGGTATAGCCAAGGTGCGTGAAGATAAAGTAGAATTAAGAGTGCATCCTACTATGATAGATAAAGAAAAAATGCTTGCAAAAGTCGATGGAGTGATGAATGCTATAAGTATTAATGGAGATTTGTTGGATGAAAGTTTGTATTATGGAGCAGGAGCAGGAGGAGAGGCCACTGCAAGTGCTGTGATTTCAGATCTTATGGATATAGCAAGAGATCAGGTAAAAGCACCAATGCTTGGTTTTGTGAATACTTTAGAATACGAGCTTTTAAGCAAAGATGAAATTTATACAAAATATTATTTAAGGGTGAAAGTTGAAGATAAAATAGGGGTTTTATCTAAAATCACACAATTGATGAGTGAAAATAATATTTCTATCGATAGTTTTTTACAAAAACCTAAAAAAAATGATGAAAATTACAGCACTTTATTTTTTACTACGCATTTAACTTATGAAAAAAGCATACAAAATTTGCTTGAAATTTTGCGCAAACAAGATTTTATAAAAACCAAGCCTTTTATGATGCGTATAGAATAATGGGTGTAAAAGCTTATTTAGATGGAATTTTAGGTGAAGATAAGGCTTGTAAATTTTTAAAAAAACAAGGCTTTGAAATTTTAAAAAGAAATTTCCATTCTAAATTTGGAGAAATCGATATAATAGCCAAAAAAGATGAAATTTTACATTTTATAGAGGTTAAATTTACTCAAAATGATTATGAAGTTTCTGAGCGTTTGGATAGAAAAAAACTTGAAAAAATTTTAAAAACTATAGAATTTTATCATCTTAAAAATGGAATTTCATCGGATTTTCAGATTGATCTGATTTGCATTAAAAATGATGTGATACAATTTTGCGAAAATATAAGTTTTTAAGCTGATATTTAAAAAAATAAAATACAATTAGACAAAAATTAAAGAAAGGAAAAATTATGGGAAAATATATTGAATTAACAAGTGATAATTTTGCTCAAGCAAAAGAAGGTGTAGCTTTAGTTGATTTTTGGGCTCCATGGTGCGGACCTTGTAGAATGCTTGCTCCAGTTATTGATGAACTTGCAAACGACTTTGATGGTAAAGCTAAAATTTGCAAAGTAAATACAGATGAACAAGGTGATTTAGCAGCTGAATTTGGTGTTCGCTCTATTCCTACGCTTATTTTCTTTAAAAATGGTGAAGTTGTAGATCAACTCGTTGGTGCACAATCTAAACAAGCAATTAGCGATAAACTAAATTCTTTACTATAAACTAAAGGCTAGTATAACTAGCCTTCTTCTTAAAAATTTCAAATTTATACTAAATAATAATTTTTATTAACTACTATTAAGAATAATTTTTATATCATTATTAATAATAAAATTCAATATAAAGGAAATATAAATGTTAGATGTAGCAATCATAGGTGGAGGTCCTGCTGGACTTAGTGCCGGACTTTATGCAACTAGAGGTGGTCTTAAGAATGTAGTATTGTTTGAAAAAGGTATGCCTGGTGGACAAATTACCTCAAGTTCTGAAATAGAAAATTATCCAGGTGTAGCCCAAGTTATGGATGGAATTTCTTTTATGGCTCCTTGGAATGAACAATGTATGCGTTTTGGTTTAAAACATGAAATGGTTGGAGTAGAACAAATTTTAAAAAATAGCGATGGAAGTTTTACCATCAAATTAGAAGGTGGTAAAACAGAACTTGCTAAAGCTGTGATAGTTTGTACAGGTTCAGCTCCAAAAAGAGCAGGTTTTAAAGGCGAAGATGAATTTTTTGGAAAAGGTGTAAGCACTTGTGCAACTTGTGATGGATTTTTTTATAAAAATAAAGAAGTTGCAGTTTTAGGTGGTGGAGATACGGCTTTAGAAGAAGCTTTGTATCTAGCAAATATTTGTTCTAAGGTTTATCTTATCCACCGCAGAGATGAGTTTAGAGCAGCTCCATCTACAGTAGAAAAAGTTAAGAAAAATGAAAAAATAGAACTCATTACTAGTGCAAGTGTAGATGAAGTATATGGTGATAAAATGGGTGTTACTGGTGTAAAAGTAAAATTAAAAGATGGTAGTATTAGAGATTTAAATGTTCCAGGAATTTTTACTTTTGTTGGTCTTAATGTAAGAAATGAAATTTTAAAACAAGACGATGGTAAGTTTTTATGCAATATGGAAGAAGGTGGGCAAGTAAGTGTTGATCTTAAAATGCAAACTAGTGTTGCTGGACTTTTTGCCGCAGGAGATCTTAGAAAAGATGCACCTAAGCAAGTGATTTGTGCTGCAGGTGATGGAGCTGTAGCTGCATTAAGTGCTATGGCTTATATAGAAAGCTTGCATTGATTTTTTCTTATTATAGGCTAGAATTCCTAGCCTAAATCTTTATATCAATACTCCTTAAAAATATAAAATATTTTTTCATAACGTTTTATAAATATTATTAAATATAATTTAAATTATACTTAATTTTGTTACATAATTACACATTTAAAAAAATATAAAAATATTATTTTTTTTAAATTAATATATTTTTTATATTAAAAACTATAACTTATTTATGTTAAAAAAATAAGGAAGGAATAAACATGGACAAAAAACAAAGTCGCAGAAATTTTCTTAAAGCCTCATCTTTGTTTGCTTTAGTAGGTGCTAGCGCACCAAGTATGGTTTTTGCTCATACGCACAATCAAAACAATTTGAATTCTACTCAAAATTATCGTGCTAGAATTTTTTTTAATAATTCTGCACAACTTGATATTCTGAGTGAAGCAGTAGAAAGAATTTTTCCCGAAGATGATTTAGGACCAGGTGCTAAAAAATTAGGTGTAGCTATTTTTATAGATAATGAACTTGCAGGAAATTACGGAAGTGGAGCAAAAGATTATCGCTTTGGACCTTTTATACAAGGAAAGAAAAATCAAGGTTATCAATATCCTTTAACTAGAGCCGAACTTTTTAAAATGGGGGTAAATGCTTTAGATGAAGAAGCAAAACTTCGTTATAAAAAAAGCTTTATAGAACTTAATGCGAAACAAAAAGATGAAGTCTTAAGAGCTTTTGAACAAGATAAAACAAAGGTTTCTTTTGGAGATAAGATAAAAGCAAGCGATTTTTTTACAGAATTAAGAAGCATGACTATAGCAGGAGTTTATGCTGATCCAATTTATGGCGGCAATGCAAATATGCAAGCTTGGCGCATGAAAAAATTCCCAGGCGCTCAAATGACTTACGCAGCTCAAGTTTTAGATGGAGATAAATTTGAAGTGATAGAGCCTATTTCTTTGGCTGATATGTCACATTAAAGGAATACAAATGGCAAAAATACTTAAAAAAACAGATGTTGTTGTTATAGGTTTAGGTTGGAGTTCTTCTATTGTTGCAAATGAATGCGCTAAAACAGGGATTAAAGTTGTCGCCTTAGAAAGGGGTGGACATCAAGATACTTCGGATTTTTTGGGTGCGCATGATGAGTATAAATATGTAAATAATGCTGCAATGAAACAAGATTTAAGTAAAGAAAGTATATGTGTTAGGAATAATGATAATGAAATTGCTTTACCAATGAGAAAAAATTATGCTTTTGATGTCGGTAATAATGTTGGTGGAGCAGGAGTTCATTGGAATGGCATGAGTTATCGTTTTCTACCTTATGACTTTCAAATAAAATCTTTAACAGAAGAAAAATATGGCAAAAATAAAGTTTCTAAAGAATACACTATTCAAGATTGGGGTGTAAACTATGATGAAATGGAACCTTACTACGACAAAGCTGAAAAAATGATGGGAGTTTCTGGAGAAGATAAAAGTCCTTTCTCAGGAAAAAGAAAAAATTCTTATCCAAATCCTCCTTTAGAAAAAACAACTATGTTAAAAAAATTTGATGAAGCAACGAAAAAACTTGGATATCATCCATGTATGGTTCCTGCTTCAAACTCATCTCAAACTTATACAAATCCTGATAAACAAAGCTTGGGAGCATGTCAATATTGTGCTTTTTGTGAGCATTTTGGCTGTGAATATGGTGCAAAAGCTTCTCCTATAGTAACAACTATACCTTCAGCTTTAGCAACTAAAAACTTAGATATTAAAACGCATGCTAATGTTTTAGAAATTTTGCATAAAGATGGTAAAGCTACAGGGGTAAAATTTATCAATACTTTAACTTTAGAAGAATTTATCCAGCCTGCAGAAGTGGTTATGCTAGGCTCTTATGTTTTCAACAATGCTAAACTTTTAATGGTTTCTAATATAGGCGAAATTTATAATCCAAAAACAGGCAAAGGAACTTTAGGAAAAAATTATAGTTATCAAATCACACCTAGTGTTAATGGTTTTTTCAAAGATCCATTTAATTCTTATCTTGGAGCTGGGGCACTTTGCAATTGGATAGATGATTTTAATGGGGATAATTTCGATCATTCCAAACTTGATTTTATTCATGGAGCAAGCTTTAGAATTTCCCAAAATGGAGCAAGACCTATAGCATCAAATCCAATTAAACCGGGCACACCTTCATGGGGAGCCGAATTTAAAAAAGCTTCTATTTATAATTATACTCGATTTACTTATATTGGAGCTCAGGGTGCATCTATTCCTTATATAGGTAATTATTTATCCCTTGATCCAACTTATAAAGATGTTTATGGACTACCACTTATCCGCGTAACCTATAATTTTACCAAGCAAGATAAAAATCTTTATAATTTTATGCTTCCAAAACTAAAAAGCATCATGCAAGAAATGGGAGCGCAAAATATTTACACTTCGCCAAAATTAGGAGATTATGGAGTAGTTTCAAATGGTTGGTATACTTCTACCCATATTGCTGGCGGAACTATAATGGGTACAGATAAAAACACAAGTGTAGTTAATCCTTATTTACAACATTGGGATGTTAATAATCTTTTTGTCGTAGGTGCAGGAAATTTTCCACATAATCCAGGCTACAACCCTACCTTAACCTTAAATGCTTTAGCCTATCGTGCTAGCGAAGCTATTATAAAATATTTAAAAACTGGTAATTGCTAATGCAATAATTAAATTCCAAGCCTTAAGCTTGGAATTTATTAGCTTCCTATCACTCCACCATCAAGTTTTCTTATCATCATCACACCAGATCTTGGTTGTTTTTCCATAAGGAAAAGTACTACCTTTCAAACCTTCTCTTGGGTGTTGTATGCCTACAAACATTGTAGCATAATCCTCACTAAAAGCAATCCCTGTTAATTCACAAGCAATAAACCCTGTTAAAAAGCGTCTGATTTCCTCTGTTTTTGGATTTGCTACATTAGGTTCTTGGCGATTTTTATTATTTGCTAGTGTTGCAAATACTTCTTTAGAATCACTTTTATTTATGGCTTGCTATCCATTTTCCCTATCTTTTAAAATCTCCCACTTTACCATTAAACTGTCCCATATACAAAATGCTTTCATCTAATAATTTTGCTATATTAGCACCTTTTTTATATTTGTGTTTACTAATAAATTTAAAAATAACACGTCATTCACCCATATAAACCCGTCTTTTTTACGATAATTCCTATATTTACATGTTTAAACACCCTAAAGAAGTTCTTTTAAAGCATATTTTTATATTAAAAAGATTGATTTCGTCGATATTTTTAGCTAAATCAAATATTTCATCAAAATTCTAAATTTTCATCTAAACTTCAAAAAATCGCCAAAATTTTCTTCACAGGTGATATAAGCTCCCTAAGGTATTTGTCCATTTGCATAATTTGCAAAAGTTCCATGAATAAATTTTTCATTTTTTAAAACTTCTTTTTTAGCTGCTCACTTACTTGCATTTTAGTGTTTAATCTATTCTGTGGTTATACTTAGAGTCTAAAAACAGTCCAATCATCATCTTTTTTTCGATTTCTAAGATACTCACACCCACACTAGCTTGCTCATATAAAAAAATATCTTCTTTGCTTAATTTTTACCATGATGATTAAATATGATTTCAGGATTTATATATTCATTATTAACGGCTAAAATTCCTCTGTTTTTTGAAAGTGGAAAAAATTCATACCATCATCATTATCTCCAAAAAACCAAATGAGCATTTTTAACCGCATTTATATCGATGATTTTATTTTCATCATAAGGTTTTGCTTTGCTAAAAAGTGGATCATCTCAAGAAATTAAAACCCTTGCTTCATAACCTTGTGGTGCTATAACTTTATCTTGTGTGCTTGCATCAACAACTTTAAAACCTAGAAAATCCTTATCCTTAAGCATAGCAGCACTTAAAAATTTGAACTTAAAAAAAGCCAGCATAGAATCTAAAGCTGAACCTTTTAAAAACAATATTCTTTCCATTTATTTTTACTCCATATTAAAATTTAAAACAATGAAAGTATAAAAATATTTGGAAACTTTTTAGAAATTTTGATGAAAAATTTAAATCGAAGGAAAAATTTATACCTAGTTTTTCACTAGGTATAGATGACTAATTAAAACCTCTTCTTCTTAACATCTTCTAAGATATTATTAGCTATATCACTTACTGTACTAGAAATAATAGCTGATTCATTAGCAATTTCAACATTATCTTTAGTAGTTTGATCAATTTGTGCTACGCTATCATTGATTTGAGTAATACCTGCAGTTTGTTCTTTAATACTTTCTGCCATATCATTGATAGATTGAACAAGTAAATTAGTATTAGCTTCTATTTCAGATAAAGATTTTTGTGTTCTTTCAGCTAGTTTTCTAACTTCATCAGCTACAACAGCAAAGCCTCTACCATGTTCTCCAGCACGTGCAGCTTCAATAGCTGCATTTAAAGCTAAAAGATTGATTTGATCTGCAATATCTCCTATAATACCTGTAACATTTTTAATCTCTTCAGATTGAGTGATAACATCACTAGTCTTAACTGAAACATTTTGCATAGAAGAAGTGATCTCTTCTAAAGCTGCTGCAGTTTCTTCTAAAGATTGAGCTTGAGAATTTGAAGAAGTGGTTAAGCTTTGAACAGCAGTTTGTAATTTTCCACTTTCATTAGCTAAAGCATTAGCAAAGTCTGAACTTTGTTTTAGCATTTTAACTATTTCATCGCCTAAAGCATTAGTAGTTAATTCAACACTTCCTGAAGCATTAGAGATTTTATTTCTAAAATCTAAGCTTTTGTATTCTTCAAATATTTTATGAATAACATTCATATCAGAACCTACTCTAGCTTGTAAAACATCAAGAAGTTTATTTAGAACATTTTTAAGTTCAATAAGTTGCGGGTTTCTTGGATTAGCAGTAATTCTTGCTGTTAGATTACCACCTTCTACAACTGATACGGTTTGAACTGATTCTTTAACGGCTTGATTGTCTTGTTCTAAACCTTTTTTAGTAGCAAGGAT